>NZ_JBDFPP010000012.1:0-171077 GCF_039672635.1 Pseudomonas sp. P39-UII1 | reverse complement strand
CCCTAAAGGGCCGTCGAAGACTACGACGTTGATAGGTTGGGTGTGTAAGCGCTGTGAGGCGTTGAGCTAACCAATACTAATTGCCCGTGAGGCTTGACCATATAACACCCAAGCAATTTGCTAGCGCGAATTGCGGTGGTGAAGACGAAACGAACCGAAAGTTCGAGCGCACATCACACAGATCACATATCCGAATTCGCTGGGCTGTCCTTCTGGACATTCTGGCTACCGAATTTCTTGACGACCATAGAGCATTGGAACCACCTGATCCCATCCCGAACTCAGTAGTGAAACGTTGCATCGCCGATGGTAGTGTGGGGTTTCCCCATGTGAGAGTAGGTCATCGTCAAGATTCATTTCGCAAAACCCCTATCTGCGCGAGCAGGTAGGGGTTTTGTCTTTTCTGGCCGAAAAACTCTTTGTTGGTGAGCTTTTCGGGCGGCCCTTTTCCTATGCAAGCCCACTACCCATAGCTATCATGCCAGCCTTATTCCAAGTCGAGACTGGCATGCTGAAGTTGTTGAATCTCCTCAAGGATGGCCGGTTCCATTCCGGGGAAGCCTTGGGGGTAGCCCTTGGGGTAAGCCGCAGCGCCGTTTGGAAACAGCTGCAGCACCTGGAGAGTGAGCTGAACCTCACCATTCACAAGGTTCGTGGGCGTGGCTACCAGCTTGCGGCGCCTCTGGCCCTGCTTGAAGCGAACGCGATTGCCGAGTTTGCCGACGGTAACCCGTGGCCCGTTTTCATCCATGACACCATCGATTCGACCAACGCTGAAGGGCTTCGGCTTGCCGGCCAGGGTCAGGCTGCTCCGTTTTTGGTGCTTGCCGAGCGCCAGAGCGCTGGGCGTGGTCGCCGTGGTCGTCAATGGGTAAGCCCATTTGCGGAAAACCTCTACTACAGCCTCGTACTGCGTGTCGAAGGTGGTATGCGTCAGCTCGAGGGCTTGAGCCTGGTAGTGGGTCTGGCTGTCATGCGTACCCTGCAAGATTTCGGTGTCAAGGGTGTAGGGCTGAAGTGGCCCAACGATGTGCTTGTGCGTGGGCAGAAGATCACTGGCATTCTGCTGGAGCTAGTCGGTGATCCTGCGGATGTGTGTCACGTCGTCCTTGGTATCGGTATCAATGTGAACATGCAGGCTAATGACCAAGTCGACCAGGAGTGGACGTCGATGAAGCGCGAGGCGGGTGTGACAATTGATCGCAATCGCCTGGTGGCCATGCTCAGTCAGCAGCTTCAGCACGAATTGGCGCGTCACCGCCGCTATGGTTTTGCCGCATTCCAGGAAGAGTGGGAGCAGGCACACCTGTGGCAAGGGCGTAAGGTGTCGCTGATTGCCGGCAGTACCCGCGTGGATGGGGTGGTGCTGGGTGTGGACGGGCAGGGCGGGTTACGCCT
Organism: Pseudomonas sp. P39-UII1; assembly: GCF_039672635.1. Lineage (NCBI taxonomy): Bacteria > Pseudomonadati > Pseudomonadota > Gammaproteobacteria > Pseudomonadales > Pseudomonadaceae > Pseudomonas > Pseudomonas sp. P39-UII1. The sequence goes on along the minus strand of NZ_JBDFPP010000012.1, from coordinate 169,679 downwards.
TGAGGTCGACGGTGTGGAAAAGAGCTTCAGTGGTGGTGAGCTCAGTTTGAGGTTGCGTGATGATTCTTGAGCTCGATTGCGGTAACAGCTTTATAAAATGGCGTGTCATTCATGCGGCCGACGCGACGATCGTGGGCGGTGGCATTGTTGACTCGGACCAGGCGCTGGTTGCTGAAGTCAGTGCCTTGGCGTCGTTGCGCTTGTCGGGCTGCCGCGTCGTCAGCGTGCGCAGTGAAGAAGAGACCGCTGCTCTCTGCAGTTTGATCGCTCAGGCCTTTTCGGTAGTGGCGCGCGTTGCGGCACCGGCTCAGGAAATGGCCGGTGTACGTAACGGCTATGCAGATTTCGAGCGTTTGGGCATGGATCGTTGGCTGGCGGCGTTGGGTGCCTTCCATCTGGCCAAGGGGGCTTGCCTGGTAATTGATCTGGGCACTGCTGCAAAAGCCGACTTCATTGCCGCGGATGGCGAGCACCTGGGGGGGTACATTTGCCCAGGCATGCCATTGATGCGTAGCCAGCTGCGTACCCACACCCGGCGAATCCGCTACGACGATGCTTCGGCAGAGCGTGCATTGAACAGCCTTGCACCTGGGCGTTCAACCGTGGAGGCAGTGGAGCGCGGTTGCGTGCTCATGCTCCAGGGCTTTGCCCGCACTCAGCTCGAGCAAGCGCGTGCCTTGTGGGGTGATGCGTTTACTGTGTTCCTTACCGGCGGCGATGCACCGCTGGTGCGTGAGGCTGCGCCACAGGCGCGTGTGGTGCCTGACCTGGTATTCGTTGGTCTTGCAATGGCCTGCCCATTGGACTGAGGTGTGTATGCGTTGGTTGTTTCTGCTGTTGCTGGTGCTCAACGTCTTTTACTACGTATGGCATCAACAGGAAGCCCCTCTCAAAGCCAAGGATGTCGCCCCACTGTCTTTGTATAAAGGCAATCAACAGGAAATTCGCCTGTTGCGTGAAACCGGTGTCTCGGCGCCGGCTCGGCGTCGGGATGAATGCCTGGTTGTGGGTGGTCTGGCAGGTAAAGATCAGCTCGAGGCACTGCGTCAGCGCTTGCTGAGCCTGGATATCAACGCTTTGCCGGTATCCGGTCAGCTGCCTGGCGCCGATGGGCTTTGGCTGAAGGTCGCGCCCGAAAGCGAGCGTTTGCTGGACCAAACCGTCCTCGCCACTCTTTCCAACGATTTCAAAGACTTAAAACATAAAATTATTTTCTGCCAGGGTATTGCAACTGGCGAATAGCTTGATAGAATGGCGCCCGCTTCACAGGGAACACCACTCAGGTGGTAGAGCTGGAGGCGGTGTCAAAGCAGCTAAGTTTCAGATTTGATTGAAAAAATTTGAAAAAGAGCTTGACACTAGGGCGGCAGCAACATAGAATGCCGGCCACATCTGGAGGGATTCCCGAGCGGCCAAAGGGGACGGACTGTAAATCCGTTGCGCGAGCTTCGAAGGTTCGAATCCTTCTCCCTCCACCAGTTTTAGCGAGAGCCGCAAGCTCCGCGGGTATAGTTTAGTGGTAGAACCTCAGCCTTCCAAGCTGATGATGCGGGTTCGATTCCCGCTACCCGCTCCAAGTTTGCTGGATTTTGCACAAAGTGTTTCGCTCTTGTAGCTCAGTTGGTAGAGCACACCCTTGGTAAGGGTGAGGTCAGCGGTTCAAGTCCGCTCAAGAGCTCCATATAAACAAGGCAGATATGAAAATATCTGCCTTTGTTTTATCAGCGCAAGACTATTTCTTCTGCGGAGGATTGTATCGATGGCTAAGGAAAAGTTTGATCGTTCCCTTCCCCACGTCAACGTCGGCACTATCGGCCACGTCGACCACGGTAAGACCACTCTGACCGCGGCTCTGACTCGCGTTTGCTCCGAAGTTTTCGGTTCGGCAATCGTTGAGTTCGACAAGATCGACTCGGCTCCGGAAGAAAAGGCGCGCGGTATCACCATCAACACCGCTCACGTTGAGTACAACTCGACCATTCGTCACTACGCTCACGTTGACTGCCCAGGTCACGCTGACTACGTGAAGAACATGATCACCGGTGCTGCCCAGATGGACGGCGCGATCCTGGTTTGCTCGGCCGCCGATGGTCCGATGCCACAAACCCGTGAGCACATCCTGCTGTCCCGTCAGGTAGGCGTTCCGTACATCGTGGTCTTCCTGAACAAGGCTGACCTGGTAGACGACGCTGAGCTGCTGGAACTGGTCGAGATGGAAGTTCGCGACCTGCTGTCCACCTACGACTTCCCAGGCGACGACACTCCGATCATCATCGGTTCCGCTCGTATGGCCCTGGAAGGCAAAGACGACAACGAAATGGGCACTACCGCTGTCAAGAAGCTGGTAGAGACTCTGGACAGCTACATTCCTGAGCCAGTTCGTGCCATCGACCAGCCGTTCCTGATGCCGATCGAAGACGTGTTCTCGATTTCGGGTCGTGGTACCGTTGTTACCGGCCGTATCGAGCGTGGTATCGTCCGCGTTCAAGACGCCCTGGAAATCGTTGGTCTGCGTGACACCACCACCACCACCTGCACCGGTGTTGAGATGTTCCGCAAGCTGCTGGACGAAGGCCGTGCTGGCGAGAACTGCGGCGTTCTGCTGCGTGGTACCAAGCGTGACGACGTTGAGCGTGGCCAGGTTCTGGTCAAGCCAGGTTCGGTCAAGCCGCACACCAAGTTCACCGCAGAAGTCTACGTTCTGTCGAAGGAAGAAGGCGGCCGTCACACTCCGTTCTTCAAAGGCTACCGTCCTCAGTTCTACTTCCGTACCACTGACGTGACCGGTAACTGCGAACTGCCGGAAGGCGTTGAAATGGTAATGCCAGGTGACAACATTCAGATGACTGTTACCCTGATCAAGACCATCGCAATGGAAGACGGTCTGCGCTTCGCTATCCGTGAAGGCGGTCGTACCGTCGGCGCCGGCGTCGTAGCAAAAATTATCGAATAAGTAGTTGATTTACTTGATCAGGCCGGTATAATGGCCGGCCTGATACAGCGTTACAGGTCAGTAGCTCAATTGGCAGAGCGACGGTCTCCAAAACCGTAGGTTGGGGGTTCGATTCCCTCCTGACCTGCCATTCACCTCAGTGTGATTGGCTTTCTTCTTACAGGATCCTCCCCGATGACTCCCAAAACTGAAGCCCAAGAAACGCGTTTTGATCTGTTCAAGTGGCTGGCTGTAGTGGCTTTGGTTGTTGTTGGTGTCGTGGGTAATCAATATTACTCCGCCTCTCCAATCCTGTACCGCGTTCTCGCACTTCTCGCCCTGGCTGCTGTCGCTGGCTTCGTAGCTCTGCAGACTGCGAAGGGTAAGTCGTTCTTTGCGCTGGCGAAGGAAGCTCGTACTGAGATCCGTAAAGTCGTGTGGCCGACCCGCCAGGAAACCACCCAGACCACGCTGATTGTCGTGGCTGTCGTGCTGGTTATGGCACTGCTGTTGTGGGGTCTTGATTCCCTGCTCGGCTGGGCGGTCTCCCTGATCGTTGGCTAAAGGTGTCCCGTGGCTAAGCGTTGGTATGTTGTGCATGCTTACTCGGGTTACGAGAAGCATGTTATGCGCTCCCTGGTAGAGCGCGTCAAGCTGGCAGGCATGGAAGACGGTTTCGGCGAGATCCTGGTCCCGACCGAAGAAGTCGTTGAAATGCGTAACGGCCAGAAGCGCAAAAGTGAGCGCAAATTCTTCCCTGGCTATGTTCTGGTCCAGATGGAGATGAACGAAGGGACTTGGCACTTGGTCAAGGATACCCCTCGTGTGATGGGCTTTATTGGTGGTACCGCCGACAAGCCGGCGCCGATTACCGATAAAGAAGCTGAAGCTATCCTGCGTCGCGTTGCCGACGGTAGCGACAAGCCGAAGCCGAAGACGCTGTTCGAGCCAGGTGAAGTGGTTCGAGTCATTGACGGTCCGTTCGCTGACTTCAATGGTAGTGTCGAAGAGGTTAACTACGAAAAGAGTCGCCTCCAGGTGGCGGTGCTCATTTTCGGTCGCTCTACTCCGGTAGAGCTCGAGTTCAGCCAGGTCGAAAAGGTCTAGGCGGACGAAGCATCCCATACCCCGCAGCCCTGTGTGCTGCGGGGTTTTGTCGTCACTGGGATAAAACGCAAGTCATCCGGGGAGCCTTCAGGCGTTTGTACCCGATATTGGAGTAGCTCATGGCTAAGAAGATTCAGGCTTACATCAAGCTGCAAGTTAAGGCCGGCCAGGCCAACCCAAGCCCACCCGTTGGTCCAGCACTGGGCCAACACGGTGTGAACATCATGGAATTCTGCAAGGCCTTCAACGCCCGTACTCAGGGTCAAGAAGCCGGCCTGCCGACTCCTGTGATCATCACTGTTTACAGTGACCGTAGCTTCACTTTCGAAACCAAGAGCACCCCTGCCTCGGTTCTGCTGAAGAAAGCTGCTGGCCTGACCAGTGGTTCGGCTCGCCCGAACACCGTCAAAGTCGGTACCGTGACCCGTGCTCAGCTGGAAGATATCGCCAAGGCTAAACAGGCTGATCTGACTGCTGCTGACCTGGACGCTGCTGTACGCACCATCGCTGGCTCTGCCCGCAGCATGGGCCTGAACGTGGAGGGTGTGTAATGGCTAAGCTGACCAAGCGCCAAAAGGCTATTGCTTCGAAAATCGAAGCTGGCAAAGTTTACAACTTCGAAGACGCAGCTGCGCTGCTGGCCGAACTGTCCACCGTGAAGTTCAGCGAATCCTTCGACGTTGCCGTCAACCTCGGCGTTGACCCGCGTAAATCCGACCAGGTCGTTCGTAGCGCTACCGTGCTGCCACACGGCACTGGCAAGACCGTACGCGTTGCTGTCTTCACCCAGGGTCCAGCTGCTGAGGCCGCTCTGGCTGCCGGCGCTGACCGTGTAGGTATGGACGATCTGGCTGCCGAAATGAAAGGCGGCGACCTGAACTATGACGTCGTCATCGCATCGCCTGATGCCATGCGCGTTGTAGGCCAGCTGGGTCAGGTTCTGGGTCCTCGCGGCCTGATGCCTAACCCGAAAGTCGGTACCGTTACCCCAGACGTGGCCACGGCTGTCAAGAACGCCAAGGCTGGTCAGGTTCGCTATCGTACCGACAAAAACGGTATCATCCACACCTCCGTAGGCAAAGTCGGCTTCGAAGCTGGCAAGCTGAAAGAAAACGTTGAAGCCCTGATCGCTGATCTGAAGCGTATCAAGCCGGCTTCCTCGAAAGGTATCTATGTCAAGCGCGTTACCCTGAGCACCACCATGGGCCCAGGTCTGGTCATCGATCAGAGCTCGCTGAGCGCGTAAGACCGCGGCGGCGCGACTTGTCGCGCCCTTCGCAAAAATTGGGGTCCCTGCCTGGCGGGGGCTATCCAAGACCGTAGGCGGCGCAAGCCTTAAACCACAAGCCTACGCAGATGGTGCTCCCGATTCGTTACCGAATCAGACACCAAAACGACATCCGGCCTCGGCCAGATGAAACGGTAAAAACCAGGAGTAAACCCGTGGCAATTAAACTCGAAGACAAGAAGGCCATCGTCGCTGAAGTCAACGAGGCTGCCAAAGTCGCTCTGTCCGCTGTCGTGGCTGATGCCCGTGGTGTGACTGTAGGCGCAATGACCGGACTCCGTAAAGAGGCTCGTGAAGCTGGCGTTTACGTACGTGTCGTACGTAACACCCTGCTCAAGCGCGCCGTTGCTGACACTGAATTCAGTGTCCTCAACGACGTGTTCACTGGCCCGACCCTGATCGCTTTCTCCAACGAACACCCGGGCGCTGCTGCTCGTCTGTTCAAAGAGTTCGCCAAGGGTCAGGACAAGTTCGAGATCAAGGCAGCTGCGTTTGACGGCAATTTCATTGCCGCCAACCAGATCGATGTACTGGCTACCTTGCCGACCCGTGACGAAGCTATCGCACGTCTGATGAGCGTTATTCAAGGCGCTACCAGCAAGCTGGCTCGTACTCTGGCGGCCGTTCGCGACCAGAAAGAAGCTGCTGCTGCCTAAGGCCGCGTAACCTCTTTCAAAATCATATGTTTAATTTGATGGCTGCGTAGGCTGTCACCCCAATACAGGATTTAAGTCATGTCCCTGACTAACGAGCAAATCATCGAAGCAATCGGCCAGAAAACCGTTCTGGAAGTTGTTGAGCTGATCAAAGCAATGGAAGAAACCTTCGGCGTTACCGCTGCTGTTGCCGCTGCTGGCCCAGCTGCTGCTGCTGCCGTTGTTGAAGAGCAGACCGAGTTCAACGTTGTTCTGGTTGAAGCTGGCGAGAAGAAAGTGAACGTGATTAAAGCCGTTCGCGAACTGACCGGTCTGGGCCTGAAAGAAGCCAAAGAGAAAGTCGACGGCGCTCCTCAGGTTGTAGCTGAAGGCGTTTCGAAAGAAGCCGCTGAAGACGCTAAGAAGAAGCTGGAAGAAGCAGGCGCTAAAGTCGAGCTGAAGTAATCTCGACCTTGCGACGCCAGCCGGCGCGTTGAGCGAAGGCTGATGGCTGGTGGCTTATGCCACCGGCCTTTTTCCGTTATTGGTGGCCGATCAGGTCGGCCCCGATAACAAGCTGCAAGACACCCATGTGGGTGCGCAAACCAAGGGGTTTGCACGATTTTCTGGCTGCTCCCGCCGGGAGAAGCCAAACAAGCAGGTGACCAAGCTGGGGAACGCTGATGGCTTACTCATACACTGAGAAAAAACGTATCCGCAAGGACTTTAGCAAGTTGCCGGACGTCATGGATGTGCCTTACCTCCTGGCCATCCAGCTGGATTCGTATCGCGAATTCCTGCAAGCGGGAGCATCCAAGGATCAGTTCCGCGACGTCGGCCTGCACGCGGCCTTCAAATCGGTATTCCCGATCATCAGCTACTCCGGCAATGCTGCCCTGGAGTACGTAGGCTATCGCCTGGGCGAACCCGCCTTCGATGTGAAGGAATGTGTCCTGCGTGGCGTGACCTTCGCGGTCCCACTGCGGGTCAAGGTGCGCCTGATCATCTTCGACAAGGAATCGTCGAACAAAGCGATCAAGGACATCAAAGAGCAAGAAGTCTACATGGGTGAAATCCCCCTGATGACTGAGAACGGTACCTTCGTTATCAACGGTACCGAGCGTGTGATCGTTTCCCAGCTGCACCGTTCGCCTGGTGTGTTCTTCGACCACGACCGTGGCAAGACGCACAGCTCCGGCAAGCTGCTGTACTCCGCTCGCATCATTCCTTACCGCGGCTCCTGGCTGGACTTCGAGTTCGACCCGAAGGACTGCGTGTTCGTCCGTATCGACCGTCGCCGCAAACTGCCGGCCTCGGTACTGCTGCGCGCCCTGGGTTACAGCACCGAAGAGGTTCTGAACACCTTCTACACCACCAACGTGTTCCACATTTCCGGCGAGAAACTCAGCCTGGAACTGGTACCTCAGCGTCTGCGTGGTGAAGTGGCGGTCATGGATATCCATGACGAAACCGGCAAAGTCATCGTCGAGCAAGGCCGCCGTATTACCGCGCGCCACGTCAACCAGCTCGAGAAGGCCGGTGTCAACCAGCTGGACGTTCCAATGGAATACGTCCTGGGTCGCACCACCGCCAAGGCCATCGTGCATCCGGCTACCGGCGAGATCCTGGCCGAGTGCAACACCGAGCTGACCACCGAGCTGCTGATCAAGATCGCCAAGGCTCAGGTTGTCCGCATCGAGACCCTGTACACCAACGACATCGACTGCGGTCCGTTCATCTCGGATACCCTGAAGATCGACACCACCAGCAACCAACTGGAAGCGCTGGTCGAGATCTACCGCATGATGCGTCCAGGCGAGCCGCCAACCAAGGACGCTGCCGAGACCCTGTTCAACAACCTGTTCTTCAGCGCCGAGCGTTACGACCTGTCGGCCGTGGGCCGCATGAAGTTCAACCGTCGTATCGGTCGCACCGAGATCGAAGGTTCGGGCGTGCTGAGCAAGGAAGACATCGTCGAGGTTCTCAAGACCCTGGTCGATATCCGTAACGGCAAAGGCATCGTCGACGACATCGACCACCTCGGTAACCGTCGCGTACGTTGCGTCGGCGAGATGGCCGAGAACCAGTTCCGTGTTGGCCTGGTGCGTGTTGAGCGCGCGGTCAAGGAACGTCTGTCGATGGCTGAAAGCGAAGGCCTGATGCCGCAGGACCTGATCAACGCCAAGCCGGTTGCGGCGGCGGTGAAAGAGTTCTTCGGTTCCAGCCAGCTCTCGCAGTTCATGGACCAGAACAACCCGCTCTCCGAGATCACCCACAAGCGCCGTGTTTCCGCACTTGGCCCGGGCGGTCTGACCCGTGAGCGCGCAGGCTTCGAAGTCCGTGACGTACACCCGACCCACTATGGCCGCGTGTGCCCGATCGAGACCCCTGAAGGTCCGAACATCGGTCTGATCAACTCCCTGGCAGCCTATGCCCGCACCAACCAGTACGGCTTCCTGGAAAGCCCGTACCGCGTGGTGAAGGAAGGCGTGGTCAGCGACGACATCGTGTTCCTGTCGGCGATCGAAGAAGCTGATCACGTCATCGCTCAGGCTTCGGCCGCGATGAACGAGAAGAAGCAACTGATCGACGAGCTGGTAGCTGTTCGTCACCTGAACGAATTCACCGTCAAGGCGCCGGAAGACGTCACCCTGATGGACGTTTCGCCGAAGCAGGTTGTTTCCGTTGCCGCCTCGCTGATTCCGTTCCTCGAGCACGACGACGCCAACCGTGCACTCATGGGTTCGAACATGCAGCGTCAGGCTGTACCCACCCTGCGCGCTGACAAGCCGCTGGTCGGTACCGGCATGGAGCGCAACGTTGCCCGTGACTCCGGTGTCTGCGTGGTTGCTCGCCGCGGTGGTGTGATCGACTCGGTCGACGCCAGCCGTATCGTCGTTCGCGTTGCTGACGACGAAGTCGAGACCGGTGAAGCAGGTGTAGATATCTACAACCTGACCAAGTACACCCGCTCCAACCAGAACACCTGCATCAACCAGCGTCCGCTGGTCAGCAAAGGTGATGTGGTCAAGCGTCACGACATCATGGCCGACGGCCCGTCCACCGACATGGGTGAACTGGCACTGGGCCAGAACATGCGCATCGCGTTCATGGCGTGGAACGGCTTCAACTTCGAAGACTCCATCTGCCTGTCCGAGCGTGTGGTTCAGGAAGATCGCTTCACCACCATCCACATTCAGGAACTGACCTGTGTGGCGCGTGACACCAAGCTTGGCCCAGAGGAAATCACTGCGGACATCCCGAACGTGGGTGAAGCCGCTCTGAACAAGCTGGACGAAGCCGGTATCGTGTACGTAGGTGCTGAAGTAGGCGCAGGCGACATCCTGGTTGGCAAGGTCACTCCGAAAGGCGAGACCCAGCTGACCCCGGAAGAAAAACTGCTGCGTGCGATCTTCGGTGAGAAGGCCAGCGACGTTAAGGACACCTCCCTGCGCGTGCCAACCGGCACCAAGGGTACCGTCATCGACGTACAGGTCTTCACCCGTGATGGCGTCGAGCGCGACAGCCGTGCCCTGGCCATCGAGAAGATGCAGCTGGACGAGATCCGCAAGGACCTCAACGAAGAGTTCCGCATCGTCGAAGGTGCAACCTTCGAACGTCTGCGTTCTGCCCTGAACGGCCAGGTGGTCGACGGTGGCGCGGGCCTGAAGAAAGGCACCGTGATCTCCGACGAAGTACTGGACGGTCTGGAGCACGGCCAGTGGTTCAAACTGCGCATGGCTGAAGATGCACTGAACGAGCAGCTGGAAAAGGCTCAGCAGTACATCGTCGATCGCCGTCGCCTGCTGGACGACAAGTTCGAAGACAAGAAGCGCAAGCTGCAGCAGGGCGATGACCTGGCACCGGGCGTACTGAAGATCGTCAAGGTCTACCTGGCAATCCGCCGTCGCATCCAGCCGGGTGACAAGATGGCCGGTCGTCACGGTAACAAGGGTGTCGTCTCGGTGATCATGCCGGTCGAAGACATGCCGCACGACGCGAACGGTACTCCGGTCGACGTCGTACTGAACCCGCTGGGCGTACCTTCGCGTATGAACGTCGGTCAGATCCTGGAAACCCACCTGGGCCTCGCGGCCAAGGGCCTGGGCGAGAAGATCGACCGCATGATCGAAGAGCAGCGTAAAGCCGCTGAACTGCGCGGTTTCCTGACCGAGATCTACAACGAGATCGGCGGTCGTCAGGAAAGCCTGGACGAGTTCACCGATGCAGAGATCCTCGCTCTGGCGCACAACCTGAAGAAGGGCGTGCCAATGGCTACCCCGGTATTCGACGGTGCCAAGGAAAGCGAGATCAAGGCCATGCTGAAGCTGGCTGACCTGCCGGAAAGCGGCCAGATGGTGCTGTTCGACGGCCGTACCGGCAACAAGTTCGAGCGCCCTGTGACCGTTGGTTACATGTACATGCTCAAGCTGAACCACTTGGTGGACGACAAGATGCACGCGCGTTCCACTGGTTCCTACAGCCTGGTTACCCAGCAGCCGCTGGGTGGTAAGGCGCAGTTCGGTGGTCAGCGTTTCGGGGAGATGGAAGTGTGGGCGCTGGAAGCATACGGCGCGGCATACACCCTGCAAGAAATGCTCACAGTGAAGTCGGACGACGTGAACGGCCGTACCAAGATGTACAAGAACATCGTGGATGGCGATCACCGTATGGAGCCGGGCATGCCCGAGTCCTTCAACGTGTTGATCAAAGAGATCCGTTCGCTCGGTATCGATATCGATCTGGAAACCGAATAACACGTGACGCGAAGGGGGGCGGGGCTGGTATAGCCCGCTTCCTGCTCCGCCAGGAGGAAAGGCCTTGAAAGACCTACTGAATTTGCTGAAAAACCAGGGTCAAGTCGAAGAGTTCGACGCCATCCGCATCGGTCTGGCGTCGCCTGAAATGATCCGTTCGTGGTCGTTCGGTGAAGTTAAGAAGCCGGAAACCATCAACTACCGTACGTTCAAGCCTGAGCGTGACGGCCTGTTCTGCGCCAAGATCTTTGGCCCAGTCAAGGACTACGAGTGCCTGTGCGGCAAGTACAAGCGCCTCAAGCACCGCGGCGTGATCTGCGAGAAGTGCGGCGTTGAAGTTGCCCTGGCCAAGGTTCGTCGTGAGCGCATGGCGCACATCGAACTGGCCTCGCCGGTTGCCCACATCTGGTTCCTGAAGTCGCTGCCGTCCCGTATCGGCCTGCTGATGGACATGACCCTGCGTGATATCGAGCGCGTGCTCTACTTCGAGAGCTACGTCGTTATCGACCCGGGCATGACCACCCTCGAGAAGGGTCAGCTGCTGAACGACGAGCAGTATTTCGAAGCGCTGGAAGAGTTCGGTGACGACTTCGACGCCCGCATGGGTGCCGAGGCTGTTCGCGAGCTGCTGCACGCTATCGACCTGGAGCACGAGATCGGCCGCCTGCGCGAAGAAATTCCGCAGACCAACTCGGAAACCAAGATCAAGAAGCTGTCCAAGCGCCTGAAGCTGATGGAAGCTTTCCAGGGCTCGGGCAACCTGCCTGAGTGGATGGTCCTGACCGTCCTGCCAGTACTGCCGCCGGACCTGCGTCCGCTGGTACCGCTGGATGGCGGCCGCTTCGCGACCTCCGACCTGAACGACCTGTATCGTCGGGTGATCAACCGTAACAACCGTCTGAAGCGCCTGCTCGATCTGTCCGCGCCGGACATCATCGTGCGCAACGAAAAGCGCATGCTGCAGGAAGCGGTCGACGCCCTGCTGGACAACGGCCGTCGCGGTCGCGCCATCACTGGCTCGAACAAGCGTCCGCTGAAGTCCCTGGCCGACATGATCAAAGGTAAGCAAGGTCGCTTCCGTCAGAACTTGCTCGGTAAGCGTGTTGACTACTCCGGTCGTTCGGTAATTACCGTAGGCCCGACCCTGCGTCTGCACCAGTGCGGTCTGCCGAAGAAGATGGCCCTCGAGCTGTTCAAGCCGTTCATTTTCGGCAAGCTGGAAATGCGTGGTCTGGCGACCACCATCAAAGCTGCCAAGAAGATGGTCGAGCGCGAGCTGCCAGAGGTGTGGGACGTTCTCGCCGAAGTGATTCGCGAACACCCCGTACTGCTCAACCGTGCACCGACCCTTCACCGTCTGGGTATCCAGGCGTTCGAGCCTGTGCTCATCGAAGGTAAGGCCATCCAGCTGCACCCGCTGGTCTGTGCCGCGTACAACGCCGACTTCGACGGTGACCAGATGGCCGTTCACGTGCCGCTGACCCTGGAAGCTCAGCTGGAAGCGCGCGCGCTGATGATGTCGACCAACAACATTCTGTCGCCAGCCAACGGTGAGCCAATCATCGTTCCGTCGCAGGACGTTGTACTGGGTCTGTACTACATGACCCGTGAAGCCATCAACGCCAAGGGCGAAGGTCGCGTATTCGCCGACCTGCAGGAAGTCGACCGCGTATTCCGCGCCGGCGAAGCTGCCCTGCACGCGAAAATCAAGGTCCGTATCAACGAGACCGTGAACGACCGTGATGGCACCAGCACCAAGAACACCCGTATCGTCGACACCACTGTCGGCCGTGCGCTGCTGTTCCAGGTTGTACCGGCAGGCCTGCCGTACGATGTCGTCAACCAGCCGATGAAGAAAAAGGCGATCTCCAAGCTGATCAACCAGTGCTACCGCGTGGTTGGTCTGAAAGAGACCGTTATCTTCGCCGACCAGCTGATGTACACCGGTTTCGCTTACTCCACCATCTCTGGCGTGTCCATTGGTGTGAACGACTTTGTCATCCCGGATGAGAAAGCGCGCATCATCAACAGCGCTACCGATGAAGTGAAGGAAATCGAGAGCCAGTACGCCTCCGGCCTGGTAACCCAGGGCGAGAAGTACAACAAGGTCATCGACTTGTGGTCGAAGGCGAACGACGAAGTGTCCAAGGCGATGATGGCCAACCTCTCGAAAGAGAAGGTCATCGACCGCGAAGGCAAAGAAGTCGAGCAAGAGTCCTTCAACTCGATGTACATGATGGCTGACTCCGGCGCGCGGGGTTCCGCAGCCCAGATCCGTCAGCTGGCAGGTATGCGTGGCCTGATGGCCAAGCCGGACGGCTCGATCATCGAGACGCCGATCACCGCGAACTTCCGTGAAGGTCTGAGCGTACTGCAGTACTTCATCTCGACTCACGGTGCTCGTAAGGGTCTGGCGGATACCGCCTTGAAGACCGCTAACTCCGGTTACCTGACCCGTCGTCTGGTGGACGTCGCGCAAGACCTGGTTGTGACCGAGATCGACTGCGGCACCGACCAGGGCCTGCTGATGACGCCGCACATTGAAGGCGGTGACGTTGTAGAGCCGCTGGGTGAGCGTGTACTGGGCCGTGTCATCGCCCGTGACGTGTTCAAGCCAGGCACCGAGGACGTCATCGTTCCGGCTGGTACTCTGGTAGACGAGCAGTGGGTTGAGTTCATCGAGCTGAACAGCATCGACGAAGTGATCGTGCGTTCGCCGATCAACTGCGAAACCCGCTTCGGTATCTGCGCCAAGTGCTACGGTCGTGACCTGGCACGTGGTCACCAGGTGAACATCGGTGAAGCTGTCGGCGTAATCGCTGCACAGTCGATCGGTGAGCCGGGTACCCAGCTGACCATGCGTACGTTCCACATCGGTGGTGCTGCAAGCCGTACTTCGGCTGCCGACAGCGTCCAGGTGAAGAACGGCGGTATGGTCCGTCTGCACAACCTGAAGCAGGTCGAGCGTGCTGACGGCAACCTGGTTGCGGTATCGCGTTCGGGCGAGCTAGCCATTGCCGACGAGTTCGGTCGTGAGCGTGAGCGTTACAAGCTGCCTTACGGTGCTGTGATTTCGGTCAAGGAAGGTGACAAGGTCGAAGCTGGCGCCATCGTCGCCAAGTGGGACCCGCACACCCACCCGATCGTGACCGAGCTGAAAGGTACCGTGACCTTCGTGGGCATGGAAGAAAACATCACGATCAAGCGCCAGACCGACGAACTGACCGGCCTGACCAACATCGAAGTTCTGGACGTCAAGGATCGCCCTGCCGCTGGCAAGGAAATCCGTCCGGCAATCAAGATGGTCGACGCCAATGGCAAGGACCTGTACCTGCCAGGTACCGACGTACCGGCTCAGTACTTCCTGCCGGCAAACGCCCTGGTGGGTGTTGCTGACGGTGCACAGATCGGTGTTGGTGACGTTATCGCGCGTATCCCGCAAGAAACGTCCAAGACCCGTGACATCACCGGTGGTCTGCCACGCGTTGCCGACCTGTTCGAAGCGCGCCGTCCGAAAGAAGCCTCGATTCTGGCTGAAGTCAGCGGCACCATCGCATTCGGTAAGGAAACCAAAGGCAAGCGTCGCCTGGTCATTACTCCGACCGACGGTAGCGATCCGTACGAAGAGCTGATTCCGAAGTGGCGTCACCTGAACGTCTTCGAAGGCGAACAGGTAAACCGCGGCGAAGTTATCTCCGATGGCCCGAGCGATCCGCACGACATCCTGCGTCTGCTGGGTGTGAGCGCACTGGCGAAGTACATCGTCAACGAGATCCAGGACGTTTACCGTCTGCAAGGCGTTAAGATCAACGACAAGCACATCGAGACCATCCTGCGTCAGATGCTGCGCAAGGTCGAGATCTCCGAGTCGGGCGATTCCAGCTTCATCAAGGGCGACCAGATGGAACTGACTCACGTACTGGTCGAGAACGAGCGTCTCGCCGGCGAAGACAAGTTCATCTCGAAGTTCACCCGTGTGCTGCTGGGTATCACCAAGGCCTCGCTGTCGACCGAGTCGTTCATCTCCGCGGCTTCCTTCCAGGAAACCACCCGCGTACTGACCGAAGCGGCCGTAACCGGCAAGCGCGATTACCTGCGCGGCCTGAAAGAAAACGTCGTCGTGGGTCGTCTGATCCCGGCCGGTACCGGTCTGGCCTACCACAGCGAGCGCAAGCGTCGCCGTGATGCCGACAAACCGCTGCGTGTAAGCGCCAGTGAGGTGGAAGCCGCACTGACCGAAGCGCTGAATTCCAGCGGTAACTAAGTACAGGGCAGGGCCCCGGCAAGCCCCGAACGGCCATCGATGACATGAATTGTTGCCGATGACCGGGCGGGGAGGGCCGGGGCCTCGTCTTGACTGGGTGCAAGATCCTCCGTAGACTTTTGTACCCTTAAATTTGGTGAGGCTCCGTCTCGCCAATTTTTGGCTTTCTTGCAAGACAATAGAGTCGCAAGACAATCAGTGGAGCTAGTAGATGGCAACTATCAACCAGCTGGTACGTCAGCCGCGTAAGCGTTCGGTCGAGAAGTCCGACGTTCCTGCGCTGCAGAACTGCCCGCAACGTCGTGGCGTGTGCACCCGCGTGTACACCACCACGCCGAAAAAACCTAACTCGGCACTGCGTAAAGTATGCCGTGTGCGTCTGACCAACGGTTTCGAGGTTTCCTCGTACATCGGCGGTGAAGGCCACAACCTGCAAGAGCACAGCGTCGTCCTGATCCGTGGCGGCCGTGTAAAAGACTTGCCAGGTGTTCGTTACCACACCGTTCGCGGCTCTCTGGATACTTCGGGCGTCAAAGGCCGTAACCAGGGTCGTTCGAAGTACGGTACCAAGCGTCCGAAGTAATCGGCCGTTTGCACACATCCATTTTTTTGAGTCGATAAGAGTAAGGTCGGGCAGGGGTCGAAGACCCACGTCCCGGGCTAACCTGAAGACCGTTTGAGGGCTTATCATGCCAAGACGTCGTGTAGCAGCAAAACGTGAGATTCTGGACGATCCTAAATACGGATCCCAAATCCTCGCCAAGTTCATGAACCACGTGATGGAAAGCGGCAAGAAGGCTGTAGCCGAGCGCATCGTTTACGGTGCCCTGGATACCGTCAAAGCCCGCAAGAACAGCGACCCCCTGGAAATCTTCGAGAAAGCTCTCGACGCCATCGCTCCGCTGGTCGAAGTAAAGTCCCGCCGTGTCGGCGGTGCCACTTACCAGGTCCCGGTTGAAGTTCGTCCATCCCGTCGTAATGCTCTGGCAATGCGCTGGCTCGTAGACTACGCCCGCAAGCGCGGCGAGAAGTCGATGGCTCTGCGCCTGGCTGGCGAACTGCTGGATGCTGCCGAAGGCAAGGGTGCTGCAGTCAAGAAGCGTGAAGACGTTCACCGTATGGCCGAAGCCAACAAAGCGTTCTCGCACTACCGCTTCTAATTCAAGCATCAATCATTTTGCGAGGGCTTTATGGCTCGTACTACAGCTATTAACCGCTACCGTAACATTGGTATCTGTGCCCACGTTGACGCGGGCAAGACCACCACTACCGAGCGGATCCTGTTCTACACAGGTCTGAGCCACAAGATGGGCGAGGTGCATGACGGCGCCGCGACCACCGACTGGATGGTGCAGGAGCAGGAGCGGGGTATCACCATTACCTCCGCTGCCGTTACCACCTTCTGGAAAGGTTCTGTTGGTCAGTATGACAACTACCGTGTAAACGTCATCGATACCCCCGGCCACGTTGACTTCACCATTGAAGTAGAGCGTTCGCTGCGTGTACTCGACGGCGCGGTCGTTGTGTTCTGCGGTACCTCCGGCGTTGAGCCTCAGTCCGAAACCGTATGGCGTCAAGCCAACAAGTACGGCGTTCCACGTGTTGTCTACGTGAACAAGATGGACCGTGCCGGTGCAAACTTCCTGCGCGTCGTAGGTCAGATCAAGAACCGTCTGGGTCACACCCCGGTTCCGGTTCAGCTGGCCATCGGTTCGGAAGATAACTTCCAGGGTCAGGTTGACCTGATCAAGATGAAGGCTATCTACTGGAACGACGACGACAAAGGCACCACTTATCGCGAGGAAGAAATTCCTGCCGATATGCTGGAGCTGGCTCAAGAGTGGCGCTCCAACATGGTTGAAGCGGCTGCCGAGTCCAGCGAAGAGCTGATGAACAAGTACCTGGAAGGCGAAGAGCTGACCGTCGAAGAGATCAAAGCCGGTCTGCGTGCTCGCACCCTGGCCAGCGAAATCGTACCGGCCGTCTGCGGTTCGTCGTTCAAGAACAAGGGCGTTCCCCTGGTTCTCGACGCCGTCATCGACTACCTGCCTGCTCCGACCGAGATTCCTGCCATCCAGGGTATCAACCCGGATGACAAGGAGCTGGACAAAGAAGATCCGGCTGTTCGCAAGGACGAGCGTCACGCAGACGACAACGAGCCGTTCTCGGCTCTGGCCTTCAAGATCGCGACCGACCCGTTCGTAGGTACTCTGACCTTCGTTCGCGTCTACTCGGGTGTTCTGAAGTCCGGTGACTCCGTGATCAACTCGGTCAAGGGCAAGAAAGAACGCGTTGGTCGTATGGTGCAGATGCACGCCAACCAGCGTGAAGAGATCAAGGAAGTGCTCGCTGGCGACATCGCGGCGCTGATCGGCATGAAAGATGTGACCACCGGCGAAACCCTGTGCGACATCGACAAGCCAATCATCCTTGAGCGTATGGACTTCCCTGAGCCGGTTATTTCGCTCTCCGTCGAGCCGAAAACCAAGGCTGACCAGGAGAAGATGGGTATCGCTCTGGGCAAGCTGGCCCAGGAAGACCCGTCGTTCCGCGTCAAGACCGACGAAGAGACTGGCCAGACCATCATCTCGGGCATGGGTGAGCTGCACCTGGACATCCTCGTTGACCGCATGAAGCGCGAGTTCAACGTCGAAGCCAACATCGGTAAGCCTCAGGTTTCGTACCGCGAGAAGATCACCAAGTCCAACGTCGAGATCGAAGGCAAGTTCGTTCGTCAGTCGGGTGGTCGTGGTCAGTTCGGTCACTGCTGGATCCGCTTCTCGGAGCCAGATCAGGACGAGAAAGGCAACATCACCGAAGGTCTGGTGTTCTCCAACGAAGTCGTTGGTGGCGTGATTCCTAAGGAATTCATCGCACCGATCCAGAAGGGTATCGAAGAGCAGATGAAGAACGGCGTTGTTGCCGGCTATCCTCTGATCGGCCTGAAGGCCG
The DNA here is from genome assembly GCF_039672635.1 of Pseudomonas sp. P39-UII1. Taxonomy (NCBI): domain Bacteria; kingdom Pseudomonadati; phylum Pseudomonadota; class Gammaproteobacteria; order Pseudomonadales; family Pseudomonadaceae; genus Pseudomonas; species Pseudomonas sp. P39-UII1. Next base: position 151,744 of record NZ_JBDFPP010000012.1, on the reverse strand, counting down.
CGGTATTCGACGGTTCGTACCACGACGTCGACTCCAACGAAATGGCGTTCAAAATCGCTGCTTCGATGGCAACCAAGCAACTGGCCCAGAAGGGCGGTGGCGTGGTCCTCGAGCCGATCATGAAGGTCGAAGTTGTAACCCCGGAAGACTACCTGGGTGACGTGATGGGTGACCTGAACCGTCGTCGTGGTCTGGTCCAGGGTATGGATGAGTCGGTCTCCGGCCGCGTCGTCCGTGCTGAAGTACCGCTCGGAGAGATGTTCGGTTATGCGACCGACGTTCGTTCCATGTCTCAGGGTCGCGCAAGCTACTCCATGGAATTCTCCAAATACGCCGAAGCTCCGTCGAACATCGTCGAAGCACTCGTTAAAAAACAAGGCTAATCCCCTTTAGGCAAGAGGTTCACTGTCGTGGCTAAAGAAAAATTTGATCGTTCCCTTCCCCACGTTAACGTCGGCACTATCGGCCACGTTGACCACGGTAAGACCACTCTGACCGCAGCTCTGACTCGCGTTTGCTCCGAAGTTTTCGGTTCGGCAATCGTTGAGTTCGACAAGATCGACTCGGCTCCGGAAGAAAAAGCGCGCGGTATCACCATCAACACCGCTCACGTTGAGTACAACTCGACCATTCGTCACTACGCTCACGTTGACTGCCCAGGTCACGCTGACTACGTGAAGAACATGATCACCGGTGCTGCCCAGATGGACGGCGCGATCCTGGTTTGCTCGGCCGCCGATGGTCCGATGCCACAAACCCGTGAGCACATCCTGCTGTCCCGTCAGGTAGGCGTTCCGTACATCGTGGTCTTCCTGAACAAGGCTGACCTGGTAGACGACGCTGAGCTGCTGGAACTGGTCGAGATGGAAGTTCGCGACCTGCTGTCCACCTACGACTTCCCAGGCGACGACACTCCGATCATCATCGGTTCCGCTCGTATGGCCCTGGAAGGCAAAGACGACAACGAAATGGGCACTACCGCTGTCAAGAAGCTGGTAGAGACTCTGGACAGCTACATTCCTGAGCCAGTTCGTGCCATCGACCAGCCGTTCCTGATGCCGATCGAAGACGTGTTCTCGATTTCGGGTCGTGGTACCGTTGTTACCGGCCGTATCGAGCGTGGTATCGTCCGCGTTCAAGACGCCCTGGAAATCGTTGGTCTGCGTGACACCACCACCACCACCTGCACCGGTGTTGAGATGTTCCGCAAGCTGCTGGACGAAGGCCGTGCTGGCGAGAACTGCGGCGTTCTGCTGCGTGGTACCAAGCGTGACGACGTTGAGCGTGGCCAGGTTCTGGTCAAGCCAGGTTCGGTCAAGCCGCACACCAAGTTCACCGCAGAAGTCTACGTTCTGTCGAAGGAAGAAGGCGGCCGTCACACTCCGTTCTTCAAAGGCTACCGTCCTCAGTTCTACTTCCGTACCACTGACGTGACCGGTAACTGCGAACTGCCGGAAGGCGTTGAAATGGTAATGCCAGGTGACAACATTCAGATGACTGTTACCCTGATCAAGACCATCGCAATGGAAGACGGTCTGCGCTTCGCTATCCGTGAAGGCGGTCGTACCGTCGGCGCCGGCGTCGTAGCCAAAATCATCGAGTAATCACTCGACCGATTGAAAAAACCCCCGCTCAGCGGGGGTTTTTTTTATTGGGTTGACACTAAATTGGGGCGTCTATAGAATCACGCCTCCTTTTAGCGGGCGTAGTGCGTCCGTTGGGAACAGCCTGGAGTCTGAAATCCAATGCAAAATCAGCAAATCCGTATCAGGTTGAAGGCTTTCGACCATCGCCTGATCGACCAATCCACCCAGGAAATCGTGGAAACCGCGAAACGTACTGGTGCACAAGTGCGTGGTCCAATTCCACTGCCTACCCGCAAAGAGCGTTTCACCGTTCTGGTTTCCCCGCACGTCAACAAAGACGCGCGTGACCAGTACGAGATCCGCACTCATAAGCGTGTTCTGGACATCGTCCAGCCAACGGATAAAACCGTTGACGCGCTGATGAAGCTTGATCTGGCGGCAGGTGTGGAAGTGCAGATCAGCCTCGGCTAAGACTTCGGTCTTAACCGTGTAACGCTCTGAAATGGGCGGCCATAGCGGGTGAAAGCCCCGTACACTCATGAGGTTACAACATGACTATTGGTGTAGTCGGTCGCAAGTGCGGTATGACCCGCATTTTCACCGAAGAAGGTGTCTCCATTCCGGTCACGGTCATTGAGATCGAGCCGAATCGTGTCACCCAGTTCAAAACCGAAGAAACCGATGGCTACCGTGCAGTGCAAGTCACTGTCGGCGAGCGTCGTGCTTCGCGTGTGACTGCCGCTCAGGCAGGTCACTTCGCCAAGGCCAACGTTGCCGCTGGTCGCGGTGTCTGGGAGTTCCGTCTTGAAGAAGGCGAGTTCCAGGCTGGCGACTCGATCAAAGCTGAACTCTTCACTGCAGGCCAGCTGGTAGACGTTACTGGTCAGTCCAAAGGTAAAGGCTTCGCCGGTACCATCAAGCGCTGGAACTTCCGTGGCCAGGACAACACCCACGGTAACTCCGTGTCGCACCGTGTCCCAGGCTCCATCGGCCAGTGCCAGACTCCTGGTCGTGTGTTCAAGGGCAAGAAAATGTCCGGTCACATGGGCGCCGAGCGCGTGACTGTTCAGTCCCTGGAAGTAGTTCGCGTAGACGCTGAGCGCAACCTGCTGCTCGTCAAGGGTGCCGTTCCTGGCGCTACTGGCGGCGACGTGGTTGTACGTCCGGCTGTCAAGGCTCGCGGTTAAGGGGAAACTGACATGCAACTTAATGTAAATGACGCTCAGGCGATCGAAGTTTCCGAACTGACTTTCGGTGGCGAATTCAACGAGACGCTGGTACACCAAGCAGTCGTGGCCTACATGGCCGGCGGCCGTCAGGGCACCAAGCAGCAAAAGACCCGTTCCGACGTGGCTGGTGGCGGTAAGCGCCCATGGCGTCAGAAGGGTACTGGCCGTGCTCGTGCTGGTACCACTCGTGGTCCGATCTGGCGTGGCGGTGGTGTAACCTTCGCAGCTCGTCCTCAAGATCACTCGCAGAAGCTCAACAAGAAGATGTACCGCGCAGCCCTGCGCTCCATCCTCGCTGAGCTGGTGCGTAGCGACCGTCTGGTCGTGGTTCAGGACTTCGCTGTTGAAGCACCGAAAACCAAAGATCTGCTGAACAAGCTGAACGGCATGGGTCTGACCGACGTTCTGATCGTTTCGGACGCAGTTGATCAGAACCTGTACCTGGCTGCTCGTAACCTGCCGCACGTCGATGTACGTGACGTTCAAGGTTCCGACCCGGTCAGTCTGATCGCATACGAGAAAGTGTTGATCACTGTCTCGGCCGTGAAGAAATTCGAGGAGCTGCTGGGATGAACCAGGAACGCGTATTCAAAGTCCTCCTTGGCCCGCACGTTTCCGAGAAGGCTACCGTTCTGGCTGAGAAAAAAGGCCAGTTCGTATTCAAGGTTGCTACTGATGCAACCAAGCTGGAAATCAAGAAAGCTGTCGAAGGCCTGTTCAACGTAAAAGTTGAAAACGTGTCGACCGTTAACGTTCTGGGTAAAACCAAGCGTACCGCACGTGGTCTGGGCAAGCGTAATGACTGGAAGAAGGCGATCGTCTCCCTTCAGCCAGGCCAAGATCTCGATTTCAGCAGCAGTGCTGAGTAAGGAAGGGGTGCATCATGGCAATCGTTAAATGCAAACCGACTTCCCCTGGCCGCCGTTTCGTGGTCAAGGTGGTCAACCAGGAGCTGCACAAAGGCGCTCCTCACGCACCGCTGCTCGAGAAGAAATCGAAGTCTGGTGGTCGTAACAACAATGGCCGCATTACCACTCGTCACGTTGGTGGTGGTCATAAGCAGCATTACCGTCTGGTCGACTTCCGTCGCAACGACAAAGATGGCATCCCAGCCACTGTCGAGCGTATCGAATACGATCCAAACCGTACTGCTCACATCGCCCTGCTGTGCTACGCAGACGGTGAGCGTCGCTACATCATCGCCCCTAAAGGCGTGAGCGCTGGCGACCAGCTGATCGCAGGTGCTCTGGCCCCAATCAAGGCCGGTAACTCCCTGCAGCTGCGCAACATCCCAGTAGGTAGCACCATTCACGGCGTCGAACTGAAGCCGGGTAAAGGTGCTCAGATCGCTCGTTCCGCTGGTGCTTCGGCTCAGCTGATCGCTCGTGACGGCGTCTACGTGACTCTGCGTCTGCGCTCCGGTGAGATGCGTAAAGTACTGGCTGAGTGCCGTGCGACCCTGGGCGAAGTCTCGAACTCCGAGCACAGCCTGCGCTCGCTGGGTAAAGCGGGTGCCAAACGCTGGCGCGGCGTTCGCCCAACCGTTCGTGGTGTTGCCATGAACCCGGTTGACCACCCGCATGGTGGTGGTGAAGGTCGTACCTCCGGTGGTCGTCATCCGGTATCGCCATGGGGCTTCCCAACCAAGGGTGCTAAAACCCGCGGTAATAAGCGTACCGACAACATGATCGTCCGTCGTCGCAAGTAACTAGAGGGATACGACAGTGCCACGTTCTCTGAAAAAAGGTCCTTTTATCGATCTTCACCTGTTGAAGAAGGTCGAAGTGGCGGTGGAGAAGAACGATCGCAAACCAGTTAAAACCTGGTCGCGTCGCTCGATGATCCTGCCACAAATGGTCGGTCTGACCATCGCGGTTCACAACGGTCGCCAGCATGTCCCAGTTCTCGTGAACGAAGACATGGTCGGCCACAAACTGGGCGAGTTCGCCGGTACCCGCACCTATCGCGGGCACGTGGCTGACAAGAAAGCCAAGCGTTAAGGGGTAAGGAAATGGAAGTAGCCGCTAAGTTGTCGGGCGCTCGCATCTCCGCCCAGAAAGCCCGCTTGGTCGCCGACCAGATCCGCGGGAAGAAGGTGGGCGAAGCGCTCAACCTGTTGGCCTTCAGCAGCAAAAAAGCCGCTGAAATCATGAAGAAAGTCCTCGAGTCGGCCGTTGCCAACGCCGAACACAACGAAGGCGCAGACGTTGATGACCTGAAGGTCTCCACCGTCTTCGTCAACGAAGGGCGTTCGCTGAAGCGCATCATGCCACGTGCCAAAGGCCGTGCTGATCGCATCGTCAAGCGGTCTTGCCATATCACTGTCAAGGTTGCGGACAAGTAACGGAGTCGATCAGATGGGTCAGAAAGTACATCCCACTGGCATTCGCCTGGGAATCGTCAAGGAGCACACCTCCGTCTGGTACGCAGACGGTGCTACTTACGCAGATTACCTGTTGAAGGATCTGAAAACGCGTGAGTACCTCCAAGACAAACTAAAAAGCGCGTCCGTAAGCCGTATCGATATTCATCGTCCGGCTCAAACTGCACGCATCACCATCCACACCGCTCGTCCCGGTATCGTTATCGGTAAGAAAGGTGAAGATGTCGAGAAGCTGCGTCAGGACCTGACCAAGCAGATGGGTGTGCCTGTGCACATCAACATCGAAGAGATCCGCAAGCCGGAACTCGACGCCATGCTGGTTGCGCAGAGCGTAGCTCAGCAGCTGGAACGCCGCGTAATGTTCCGTCGCGCCATGAAGCGCGCCGTACAGAACGCCATGCGTATTGGTGCCAAGGGCATCAAGATCCAGGTGAGCGGTCGTCTCGGCGGTGCTGAGATTGCTCGTACCGAGTGGTATCGCGAAGGTCGTGTGCCCCTGCACACCCTGCGTGCCGATATCGACTACAACACCTACGAAGCTCACACCACTTATGGTGTGATCGGTGTGAAGGTTTGGATCTTCAAAGGCGAAGTTATTGGTGGTCGCCAAGAAGAACTGAAACCACAAGCACCAGCGCCTCGTAAAAAAGCTGCTAAGTAAGGGGTACGCCAAATGTTGCAACCAAAGCGTACAAAATTCCGCAAGCAGATGACTGGCCACAACCGTGGTCTGGCACTGCGCGGTAGCAAAGTCAGCTTCGGCGAATTCGCCCTGAAAGCTGTTGCTCGCGGTCGACTCACCGCCCGCCAGATCGAGTCGGCGCGTCGTGCTCTGACTCGTCACGTAAAACGTGGCGGCAAGATCTGGATCCGTGTCTTCCCGGACAAGCCGATCTCCAAGAAACCTCTCGAGGTTCGTATGGGTAAAGGTAAGGGCTCCGTGGAATACTGGGTTGCCCAGATCCAGCCAGGCAAAGTCCTGTACGAGATCGAGGGTGTTTCTGAAGAGCTGGCGCGCGAAGCTTTCGCCCTGGCTGCTGCAAAGCTGCCTCTCGCCACCTCCTTTGTTAAGCGGACGGTGATGTGATGAAAGCGAATGAACTTCGTGAAAAATCTGCACAGCAACTGAATGAGCAACTGCTCGGCTTGCTGCGCGACCAGTTCAATCTGCGTATGCAGAAAGCAACTGGCCAGTTGGGGCAGTCGCACCTGCTCTCGCAAGTTAAGCGTGACATCGCTCGCGTGAAAACTGTGCTTAACCAGCAGGCAGGTAAGTGATCATGGCTGAAGCTGAAAAAACCGTCCGTACGCTGACTGGCCGTGTCGTCAGCGACAAAATGGACAAGACCATCACCGTTCTGATCGAGCGTCGCGTAAAGCACCCGATCTACGGTAAATACGTTAAGCGTTCGACTAAGCTGCACGCGCACGACGAATCCAACCAGTGCAAAATCGGCGACAAGGTTTCCATCCGTGAAACCCGTCCGCTGGCCAAGACCAAGTCCTGGGCACTGGTTGAAGTCCTCGAACGCGCTGTTGAAGTCTAAGGGCTAGGGGTCGGAGAAATTTTATGATTCAGACTCAATCCATGCTCGATGTGGCCGATAACAGCGGCGCTCGTCGCGTCATGTGCATCAAGGTGCTCGGCGGTTCGCACCGCCGTTACGCCGGCATCGGTGACATCATCAAAGTAACCGTCAAGGAAGCAATTCCGCGCGGTAAGGTCAAAAAAGGCCAGGTGATGACTGCTGTTGTCGTCCGTACCCGTCACGGTGTACGTCGCGCTGACGGTTCCATCATTCGTTTCGACGGCAACGCTGCTGTTCTGCTGAACACCAAGCAAGAGCCGATCGGCACTCGCATCTTCGGGCCAGTGACCCGTGAACTTCGTACTGAGAAGTTCATGAAGATCGTCTCGCTCGCCCCTGAAGTGCTGTAAGGAGATCCGACATGCAAAAGATTCGTCGTGACGACGAGATCATCGTGATCGCCGGCAAAGACAAAGGTAAGCGCGGTAAGGTGCTGAAGGTTCTCGCTGACGACCGTCTGGTCATCGGTGGTGTGAACCTGGTCAAGCGTCATACCAAGCCTAACCCGATGGCGGGCGTTCAGGGCGGTATCGTCGAAAAAGAAGCGCCTCTGCACGCTTCCAACGTTGCCATTTTCAACGGCGAAACCAACAAGGCTGACCGCGTTGGTTTCAAAGTAGAAGACGGTAAGAAAATTCGTGTCTTCAAGTCGACCCAAAAAGCGGTTGATGCTTGAACACTGCTAGGTAGAAGACCATGGCACGACTGAAAGAGATTTACCGGAACGAAATCGCTCCTAAGCTTAAGGAAGAACTTAAGCTGTCGAACGTGATGGAAGTTCCGCGCGTTACCAAGATCACCCTGAACATGGGTCTGGGCGAAGCGATCGGCGACAAGAAAGTCATCGAGCACGCTGTTGCTGACCTGGAAAAGATCACCGGTCAAAAGCCGGTTGTGACTTTCGCTCGTAAATCCATCGCGGGCTTCAAAGTCCGTGAAGGATGGCCGATCGGCGTCAAGGTGACCCTGCGTCGCGAAAAAATGTACGAGTTCCTGGACCGCCTGCTGGCGATCTCCCTGCCTCGGGTCCGCGACTTCCGCGGCCTGAATGCCAAGTCCTTCGATGGTCGTGGCAACTACAGCATGGGCGTGAAAGAGCAGATCATCTTCCCGGAAATCGATTACGACAAGATCGATGCTCTGCGCGGTTTGGACATCACCCTGACCACCACTGCTCGTTCGGATGACGAAGGCCGCGCTCTGCTGCGTGCATTCAAATTCCCGTTCCGCAACTGATTGGAGTAGGAAAATGGCCAAGAAGAGCATGAAAAACCGCGAGCTGAAGCGTCAGCTCACGGTCGCCAAGTTCGCCAAAAAGCGTGCTGAGCTGAAAGCGACCATCGTCAACGTGAACGCCTCTCCTGAAGAGCGTTTCGCTGCCGTTGTCGCTCTGCAGAAGCAGCCACGTGATGCCAGCGCTGCGCGTCTGCGCAACCGTTGCCGCCTGACCGGTCGTCCTCACGGTGTATACCGTAAGTTCGGCCTGGGCCGTAACATGCTGCGTCAAGCGGCAATGCGTGGCGACGTACCAGGTCTGGTCAAGGCCTCCTGGTAATCGCTGCCGGTGTGATCCCGGTGGAAGGGGAGCAATCTTCCGACCGCCGGTGACCTCGCCAACAAACAAGCCCCTATATGGGGCTTGTTTCGTTTCTACCTTGTGTCTAGAATGACCGGCTCACCCGAGCCTGGGTTTTTTTCCCTGCCTGCTTTGGTGGTTGTGATAGCCGCAAGGCTAATAATTCTTGTATCAGGAGCATCTAGCCCATGAGTATGCAGGACCCGTTAGCGGACATGCTAACTCGCATCCGTAATGCCCAGATGGCTGAAAAGTCCGTCGTAAGCATGCCTTCCTCCACGCTGAAGGTCGCGGTTGCCAAAGTTCTGAAAGACGAAGGTTACATCGCTGGCTACCAGGTTACTGGTGAAGCCAAGCCGTCCCTGTCGATCGAACTCAAGTACTTCGAAGGCCGTCCGGTCATCGAGGAACTGAAGCGTTCCAGCCGTCCTGGCCTGCGCCAGTACAAGTCCGTCACAGACCTGCCGAAAGTTCGTGGCGGCCTGGGCGTGTCTATCGTCTCCACCAACAAAGGTGTGATGACTGACCGCGCTGCGCGCGCTGCCGGTGTCGGCGGCGAAGTTCTGTGCACAGTGTTCTAAGGGGAGATAGGCATGTCTCGCGTCGCTAAGAACCCCGTTAAGCTGCCAGCTGGTGTCGAAGTCAAATTCGCCGGCCAACAGCTTTCGGTGAAGGGTGCCAAAGGCACTCTCGAACTGAACGTTCACTCGTCTGTTGAAGTTACCGAAGAGTCCGGCGAACTGCGTTTCGTCGCCCGCAACGGTGATCAGCAAGCTCGCGCCATGGCCGGTACTACCCGTGCTCTGGTCAACAACATGGTCCAAGGCGTAAGCCAAGGCTTCGAGCGCAAGCTCCAGCTGGTCGGTGTTGGTTACAAGGCACAGGCCAAAGGCACCGTCCTGAACCTGGCTCTGGGCTTCTCGCATCCAGTGGACTACGAACTGCCAGCCGGCATCACTGCTGAAACTCCCAGCCAAACCGACATCCTGATCAAGGGTATCGACAAGCAGCTGGTAGGTCAGGTGGCCGCTGAAATCCGCGACTTCCGTCCGCCAGAGCCTTACAAAGGTAAAGGTGTGCGTTACGCGGACGAAGTAGTCCGTCGTAAAGAAGCCAAGAAGAAGTAGGGCCTAGCAAATGACCGACAAAAAAGTTACTCGACTGCGTCGCGCTCGCAAAGCACGTCTCAAGATGCACGAACTCGAAGTCGTGCGCCTGTGCGTGTTCCGCTCCTCGCAGCACATCTACGCCCAGGTCATTTCGGCCGACGGCAGCAAGGTTCTGGCAAGCGCCTCGACCTTGGACAAAGACCTGCGTGATGGCGCCACCGGCAACATCGACGCGGCCACTAAGGTTGGCAAGCTGGTAGCTGAGCGTGCGAAAGCCGCCGGTGTATCTCAAGTTGCCTTTGACCGTTCCGGCTTCAAGTACCATGGCCGCGTCAAAGCGCTGGCTGATGCTGCTCGTGAAGGCGGGCTGGAGTTCTAAGTTATGGCAAATAACGATCAAAAGCGCGACGAAGGCTACATCGAGAAGCTGGTTCAAGTTAACCGCGTAGCTAAAACCGTTAAAGGCGGCCGTATCTTCACCTTCACCGCGTTGACCGTGGTTGGTGATGGTAAGGGTCGTGTCGGCTTCGGCCGTGGCAAATCGCGCGAAGTACCTGCCGCGATCCAGAAAGCCATGGAAGCTGCTCGTCGCAACATGATCCAGGTTGACCTGAAGGGCACCACCCTGCAGTACGCCACCAAGGCTGCCCACGGCGCCTCGAAGGTTTACATGCAGCCTGCCTCGGAAGGTACCGGTATCATCGCCGGCGGCGCTATGCGTGCTGTCCTGGAAGTTGCTGGTGTTCAGAACGTCCTGGCCAAGTGCTACGGTTCGACCAACCCAGTGAACGTGGTTTACGCCACCTTCAAGGGTCTGAAAGCCATGCAATCTCCTGAGTCCATTGCTGCCAAGCGCGGCAAGAGCGTTGAGGAGATCTTCTGATCATGGCAACCGTAAAAGTAACGCTGATCAAGAGCGTCTCGGGCCGTATTCCTAACCACAAACTGTGCGTTAAAGGTCTGGGTCTGCGTCGCATCGGTCACACTGTAGAAGTCCAGGATACTCCCGAGAATCGCGGGATGATCAACAAGGCTTACTACATGCTGCGCGTCGAGGGTTAATCGATGAAACTCAATGATCTGAGTCCAGCGCCGGGTTCCCGTCGCGAAAAGCATCGTCCGGGTCGTGGTATCGGTAGCGGTCTGGGTAAGACCGGCGGCCGTGGCCACAAAGGTCAGACTTCCCGTTCGGGTGGTTCGATCGCTCCGGGCTTCGAAGGCGGTCAACAGCCGCTGCACCGTCGCCTGCCGAAATTCGGCTTCGTTTCCCTGAAGGCCATGGACCGCGCAGAAGTGCGTCTGTCCGAGCTGGCTAAAGTGGAAGGCGACGTGATCTCCGTGCAATCCCTGAAGGATGCCAACGTGATCAACCAGCACATTCAGCGTGTGAAAATCATGCTGTCTGGCGAAGTTACTCGCGCAGTCACCATCAAGGGCATCGCAGCCACCAAGGGTGCGCGTGCGGCTATCGAAGCAGCTGGCGGCAAATTCGAGGAATAAATGGCTAAGCAAGGTGCTCTCTCTTCGCTCGGTAAGGGCGGGATGTCGGAACTCTGGGCTCGTCTGCGCTTTCTGTTCATGGCGATCATCGTCTATCGGATAGGTGCGCATATCCCGGTTCCCGGCATCAATCCGGACCGTCTGGCGGATCTGTTTCGGCAGAATGAGGGGACCATTCTTAGCTTGTTCAACATGTTTTCCGGTGGCGCGCTCGAACGCATGAGCATCTTTGCACTGGGGATCATGCCGTACATCTCGGCATCGATCATCATGCAGCTGATGACAGCGGTCAGCCCGCAACTGGAGCAGTTGAAGAAGGAAGGTGAAGCTGGCCGTCGCAAGATCAGCCAGTACACCCGCTACGGCACCGTTATCCTGGCGCTGGTCCAAGCCATTGGCATGTCCATTGGCCTGGCCAACCAGGGCGTGGCGTTTTCTGCAGGCCTCGGCTTCCATGTCGTCGCCGTCTCCACCTTTGTGGCAGGCGCGATGTTCATGATGTGGCTGGGCGAGCAGATCACCGAGCGCGGTGTGGGCAACGGTATCTCGATGTTGATCTTCGCAGGTATCGTTGCCGGTCTTCCGAGAGCAATCGGGCAGTCTTTCGAGTCTGCGCGCACAGGCGATATCAACATTTTCGCCCTGGTCGCTATCGGTTTGCTGGCAGTAGCGATTATCGGTTTCGTGGTGTTCATTGAGCGTGGTCAGCGTCGTATCGCCGTTCACTACGCCAAGCGTCAGCAGGGCCGCAAGGTCTTCGCTGCGCAGACCAGCCACTTGCCGCTGAAAGTGAACATGGCGGGGGTTATCCCGGCCATTTTCGCGAGCAGCATTCTGCTGTTCCCGGCTTCGTTGGGTGCCTGGTTCGGTCAGTCCGAAGGTATGGGCTGGCTGCAGGACATCTCGCAGTCGATCGCTCCTGGTCAGCCGTTGAACATTCTGCTGTTTAGTGCAGGGATCATTTTCTTCTGCTTCTTCTACACAGCGTTGATGTTCAACCCGAAAGACGTAGCGGAAAACCTGAAGAAGTCCGGTGCCTTTATTCCGGGTATCCGTCCTGGTGAGCAGTCGGCGCGCTACATTGATGGCGTTCTGACCCGTTTGACCATGTTCGGTGCTCTATACATGATGGCCGTATGCCTTCTGCCCCAGTTCCTGGTGGTGGCAGCAAATGTGCCGTTCTACCTTGGCGGGACCTCGTTGCTGATTGTGGTAGTGGTTGTGATGGACTTCATGTCCCAAGTACAATCGCACCTCGTTTCGCACCAGTACGAATCCCTGATGAAGAAAGCCAACCTGAAAGGCTACGGTGGCAGCGGTCTGCTGCGCTGATACGCCCCTAAGGTTCGAGGAGTCGGTAATGAAAGTTCGTGCATCGGTGAAAAAGCTGTGCCGTAACTGCAAGATCATCCGTCGCGAAGGCGTCGTACGAGTGATCTGCAGCGCGGAACCGCGTCACAAACAGCGCCAAGGCTGAGTGTGATCTGCGTTTCAAACCCAGCAGCTAGTGTGCTGCTGGGTTGATTATTCGTTTCTACAGCGATATTATCTCGCGCCCTATTTCTTGGCTTCCGGGGCGTAGGTAGCTGTCAATTGGAGTCCCACTGAATGGCCCGTATTGCAGGCGTCAACATTCCAGATAACAAGCATACTGTTATCTCGCTGACCTACATCTATGGTGTCGGTCGCACAACTGCACAGAAGATCTGTGCAGACGCTGGCGTAAATCCAGCCGCAAAGATCAAGGATCTGAGCGACGAGCAAATCGAAACCCTGCGTGGCGAAGTTGCGAAGTTCACCACCGAAGGTGACCTGCGTCGTGACATCAACATGAAGATCAAGCGCTTGATGGACCTGGGTTGCTACCGCGGCCTGCGTCATCGTAAAGGTCTGCCGGTTCGCGGTCAGCGCACCAAGACCAACGCACGCACCCGTAAGGGCCCGCGTAAGCCGATCCGCAAGTAATCGCCCAGGAATATAGACATGGCAAAACCTGCTGCTCGTCCTCGTAAGAAAGTCAAAAAGACAGTGGTTGATGGCATCGCCCACATCCACGCTTCTTTCAACAACACCATCGTGACCATCACCGACCGTCAGGGCAATGCTTTGTCCTGGGCGACCTCCGGTGGTTCGGGTTTCCGTGGTTCGCGCAAATCCACCCCGTTCGCAGCACAGATCGCTGCTGAGCGTGCTGGTCAAGCTGCGCTGGAATACGGTCTGAAAAACCTCGACGTTAACGTCAAGGGTCCAGGTCCAGGTCGTGAGTCCGCCGTTCGTGCATTGAACAGCTGCGGGTACAAGATCGCCAGCATCACCGACGTGACGCCAATCCCGCATAACGGGTGCCGTCCGCCGAAGAAGCGCCGCGTGTAATCAGGAGACAGAAGAATGGCACGTTACATTGGTCCAAAATGCAAACTGTCTCGTCGTGAAGGCACTGACCTGTTCCTGAAGAGCGGCGTTCGCGCTCTGGAATCGAAGTGCAACATCGAAGCAGCCCCAGGTATCCACGGCCAGCGCCGTGGCCGTCAGTCCGACTACGGTACCCAGCTGCGCGAGAAACAAAAAGTCCGTCGTATCTACGGTGTTCTGGAGCGTCAGTTCCGCGGTTACTACCAAGCTGCTGCCTCGAAAAAAGGCGCAACCGGTGAGAACCTGCTGCAACTGCTCGAGTGCCGTCTGGATAACGTCGTTTACCGTATGGGCTTCGGCTCGACTCGTTCCGAGTCCCGTCAGCTGGTTTCGCACAAAGCGATCAGCGTCAACGGTAAGACTGTAAACATTCCATCCTACCAAGTTCGTCCGGGTGACGTGGTCGCGGTTCGCGAGAAGTCGCTGAGCCAGCTGCGCATTGTTCAAGCCCTTGAACTGTGCGCCCAGCGTGGCCGCGTTGAGTGGGTAGACGTTGATACTGCCAAGAAGTCGGGCGTTTTCAAGAACGTTCCTGCTCGTGGCGACCTGTCTGCCGACATCAACGAAAACCTGATTGTCGAGCTCTACTCCAAGTAAGGGCTAGAAAATAGGTGCATCCATGCAGATTTCGGTAAATGAGTTCCTGACTCCCCGCCACATTGATGTGCAGGTAGTCAGTCCGACCCGCGCCAAGATCACGCTCGAGCCTCTCGAGCGTGGCTTCGGCCATACCCTGGGCAACGCGCTGCGCCGCATCCTGTTGTCCTCCATGCCTGGCTGTGCAGTAGTCGAGGCCGAGATCGATGGCGTACTCCATGAGTACTCCGCGATCGAAGGTGTACAGGAAGACGTAATTGAAATCCTGTTGAACCTGAAAGGCCTGGCTATCAAGCTGCACGGTCGTGACGAAGTTACGCTGACCTTGTCGAAAAAGGGTTCGGGGGTGGTTACCGCTGCCGATATTCAGCTGGATCACGATGTCGAGATCGTCAACCCCGATCACGTAATCGCGAACCTGGCGTCGAATGGCGCCCTGAACATGAAGCTCACTGTAGCTCGTGGTCGCGGTTACGAGCCGGCTGACTCCCGTCAAACCGACGAAGACGAAAGCCGTAGCATTGGCCGTCTGCAGTTGGACGCTTCGTTCAGCCCTGTGCGTCGTATCGCCTATGTGGTCGAAAACGCCCGTGTTGAACAGCGTACCAACTTGGACAAGCTGGTCATTGATCTGGAAACCAACGGCACCCTGGATCCTGAAGAGGCAATCCGTCGCGCTGCGACCATCCTGCAACAGCAGCTGGCCGCGTTCGTCGACCTCAAAGGTGACAGTGAGCCTGTCGTAGTCGAGCAGGAAGACGAGATCGATCCGATCCTGCTGCGTCCGGTTGACGACCTGGAACTGACTGTACGTTCGGCCAACTGCCTCAAGGCGGAGAACATCTACTACATCGGCGACCTGATTCAGCGTACCGAAGTAGAGCTGTTGAAGACTCCTAACCTGGGTAAGAAGTCCCTGACTGAAATCAAGGACGTCCTGGCCTCTCGTGGTCTGTCTCTCGGCATGCGCCTCGACAACTGGCCGCCTGCAAGTCTTAAGAAAGACGACAAGGCGACCGCCTGATCGTCGTAATCACCGAACGTAGTGTTTGGTAAGGAATGAATCATGCGTCATCGTAAAAGTGGACGTCACCTGAGCCGTACCAGCTCTCACCGCAAAGCTATGTTCCAGAACATGGCTGTGTCGTTGATCGAGCACGAGCTGATCAAAACCACCCTGCCGAAAGCCAAGGAACTGCGCCGCGTTGCCGAGCCGCTGATCACCCTGGCCAAGGAAGACAGCGTTGCTAACCGTCGTCTGGCCTTCGACCGTACCCGTTCGAAGACCGCTGTTGGCAAACTGTTCAACGATCTGGGCAAGCGCTACGCCACCCGTCAGGGCGGCTACCTGCGCATCCTGAAGTGCGGTTTCCGCGCTGGCGACAACGCGCCTATGGCGTACGTCGAGCTGGTTGATCGTCCAGTCGGTGGTGCTGTAGAAGCTGCCGAGTAAGACGTTCTGTCTGCTACAGAAAACCGGGCCTAGTGCCCGGTTTTTTGTGTCTGCAGGTATTGTTTATTTCTATTGATACAACTCATGTAATGAATTTGTTCTGAAACGACCGCTCGTCAATACTCCTGTCCAAGCCGATTTAGCCGGCAGTTCAAGACCGATAAGGAGAGCCCATGAGCAAGATTCTCACCACCGCCAGCGGTGCCCCAGTAGCTGACAACCAGAATTCCCGCTCTGCCGGCCCACGCGGCCCGCTGCTACTCGACGATTTCCACCTGATCGAGAAGCTCGCCCACTTCAATCGCGAGAACATTCCCGAGCGTCGCGTTCACGCCAAGGGTTCAGGCGCCTATGGCACCTTTACCGTTACTCGCGACATCACTCAATACACCAGTGCCAAGCTGTTCGAACAGATCGGCAAGCAAACCGAAACGTTCCTGCGGTTCTCTACCGTCGGTGGCGAGCGCGGTTCGGCTGATACCGAACGGGACCCTCGCGGCTTTGCGGTCAAGTTCTACACAGAAGAAGGCAACTGGGACATCGTGGGCAACAACACCCCGGTGTTCTTTATCCGTGACCCGCTCAAGTTCCCGGACTTTATCCACACCCAGAAGCGCCACCCGCAGTCCAACCTGAAGAGCGCACAGATGATGTGGGACTTCTGGTCGCATTCGCCCGAGGCGCTGCACCAGGTCACCATCCTGTTTTCTGATCGTGGCATCCCGGACGGCTACCGTCACATGCACGGTTTCGGCAGCCACACCTACAGCCTGATCAGCGCTGCTGGCGAGCGTACTTGGGTCAAATGGCACTTCAAGACCCAGCAGGGCATCAAGAACCTGGCGCCTGCCGATGCCGCACGCCTGGCCGGTACTGACCCGGACTACGCCCAGCGTGACCTGTTCGAGGCCATCGAGCGCGGCGATTACCCACGTTGGACCGTGTGCATTCAGGTAATGAGCGAGGCCGAGGCGGCGAGCCGCGACGAAAACCCGTTCGATGTCACCAAAACCTGGTCGCAGAAAGACTACCCCCTGATCGAAGTAGGCGTGCTGGAACTCAACCGTAACCCGCTCAACTATTTCGCAGAGGTCGAGCAGGCTGCATTCGGGCCGAGCAACATGGTGCCGGGCGTGGGCCTGTCGCCCGACCGTATGTTGCAAGGCCGTGTGTTTGCCTATGCCGATGCGCACCGCTACCGCGTGGGTACCAACCACCAGCAGCTGCCGGTCAATGCGCCGCGTTGCCCGGTGAACAGCTACCAGCGGGACGGTTCGATGGCGGTGGGCAGCTACGGCAGTGCGCCCAACTATGAACCCAACAGCTATGGCGATGCGCCAAAGCAGTCGCCACGCCACGCGGAACCTGCGCTGGCCCTGAACGGTTCTGCGGATCGCTATGATCACCGCGAGGACAACGACTACTACAGCCACGCCGGTGCGCTGTTCCGCCTGATGAGTGACGAACAACAGGCACTGCTGATCAGCAACATTGCAGGGACCATGGCAGGCGTCAGCGAAGACGTCATCCAGCGGCAATTGCAATACTTCTTCAAGGCCGACCCGGCCTACGGAGAAGGGATCGCGAAGGCCTTGGGTGTGAATCTCGCCTGACTCGAAGTGATAAGAAGAACCGCCCTCATTTGGGCGGTTTTTCAATGAATATCACTACTGTTTAACCGATTTTTTGCTTCTAATTGCGCGGTTTTCAGTGACCGCCAGCAATTCCTGGTTCACACTATGTTCCCTATAGACGTATCCACAGGGAGAAGCAGGGCGATGCAAGGTCACCCGGACGTAATCAATTACCTCGTCATGTTGCTGAAGGGCGAACTGGCAGCACGCGACCAATACTTCATTCACTCGCGCATGTACGAAGACTGGGGCCTGGCCAAGCTCTACGAACGTATCAACCACGAGATGGAAGAAGAGACTCAGCACGCCGACGCGCTGATGCGCCGTATCCTGATGCTCGAAGGCACCCCCGACATGCGCGCGGATGACCTGGAAGTAGGCAGCACCGTGCCGGAAATGATCGAGGCCGACCTCAAGCTTGAGTACAAGGTCCGCGCTGCATTGTGCAAAGGCATCGAGCTGTGCGAGTTGCACAAGGATTACATCAGCCGCGACATCCTGCGCGCGCAATTGGCCGATACCGAAGAAGATCACACCTACTGGCTGGAGAAGCAGCAGGGCCTGATCAAGGCCATCGGCCTGGAAAACTACCTGCAATCGCAGATGTAAGTTATCCACAGCCCACGAAAAAGCCCCTGGCACCATCGGTACCAGGGGCTTTTTCATGCACAGGCTTTTCAGGCCCGGTCACGCTCCAGCAGTGGTTTGAGGTAATGCCCTGTATAGGACTGCTTCATCTTGGCCAGTTCCTCCGGGGTGCCACTGGCAATGATCTGCCCACCCTTGGAGCCCCCCTCCGGTCCCAGGTCCACCAACCAGTCGGCTGTCTTGATCACGTCCAGGTTGTGCTCGATCACCACCACGGTGTTGCCGTGATCGCGCAGGCGGTGCAGGACATCGAGCAACTGCTGAATATCGGCGAAGTGCAGGCCTGTGGTCGGCTCGTCGAGGATGTACAGGGTCTTGCCGGTGTCGCGCTTGGACAGCTCGCGGGACAACTTGACGCGCTGCGCCTCACCGCCGGACAAGGTTGTCGCCGACTGCCCCAGCTTGATGTACGACAGGCCGACGTCCATCAGCGTCTGCAGCTTGCGCGCCAACGCTGGCACCGCGTCGAAGAACTCGCGGGCATCCTCGATGGTCATTTCCAGCACCTCGTGGATGTTCTTGCCCTTGTACTTGATCTCCAGGGTTTCGCGGTTGTAGCGCTTGCTCTTGCACACATCGCACGGCACGTAGATATCCGGCAGGAAGTGCATTTCGACCTTGATCAGGCCGTCGCCCTGGCAAGCCTCGCAACGCCCACCTTTGACGTTGAAGGAAAAACGGCCTGGGCCGTAGCCGCGTGAGCGCGACTCCGGCACACCGGAGAACAGCTCGCGGATGGGCGTGAAGATGCCGGTATAGGTCGCCGGGTTCGAGCGCGGGGTGCGGCCGATCGGGCTCTGGTCGATATCGACCACCTTGTCCAGGTGCTGCAGGCCATCCATGTTGGTGTGTGGCGCGGCTTCCAGGCTGCTTGCGCCGTTCAGGGCGGTGGCGGCGAGGGGGTAAAGCGTGTTGTTGATCAGCGTCGATTTGCCGGAGCCCGATACACCCGTCACGCATGTCAGCAGGCCGATCGGGATTTCCAGGTCGACGTTCTGCAGGTTGTTGCCGCGGGCACCCTTGAGCTTCAGCGACAGCTTCTTGTTACGCGGTGTACGTTTGGCCGGCACGGCGATCTTCTTGCGACCGGATAGGTATTTGCCGGTCAGCGAGTCAGGATGGTCCATGACCTCCTGCGGTGTCCCCTCAGCGACGATCTGGCCACCATGCACACCGGCACCCGGGCCGATGTCCACAACGTAGTCAGCCAGGCGGATGGCGTCTTCATCGTGCTCGACCACGATCACCGTGTTACCCAGATCGCGCAGGTGGTTGAGGGTGGCGAGCAGGCGGTCGTTGTCCCGTTGATGAAGACCGATGGACGGTTCATCAAGGATGTACATCACGCCGACCAGGCCTGCGCCGATCTGGCTGGCAAGGCGGATCCGCTGTGCTTCGCCGCCCGACAGCGTGTCGGCACTGCGGTCGAGGGTGAGGTAATCCAGGCCCACGTTGACCAGGAACTGCAGGCGTTCGCAGATTTCCTTGAGAATCTTCGAGGCGATTTCGCCCCGACGCCCGGTCAGTGTCAGTTCGCCGAAATAATTGCTGGCTTCGCCAATTGGCAGGTTGGTTACCGCCGGCAGGGTCTTCTCGCCAACCCAGACGTGACGCGCTTCACGGCGCAGGCGGGTGCCGCGGCAGTCGGGGCAGGGCTGGGTGCCGAGGAACTTGGCCAGCTCCTCACGCACGGTGGCCGACTCGGTCTCGCGGTAGCGTCGCTCCAGGTTTGGCACGATGCCTTCGAACGGGTGCGTGCGTTTGACGATGTCGCCACGGTCGTTGAGGTACTTGAAGTCGACGCTCTGCTTGCCGCTGCCTTGCAAAATCACCTTCTGGTGGTCGGCAGGCAGCTCGCCGAACGGTTCTTCCAGGCTGAAGCCGTAATGCGCGGCCAGCGAGCCGAGCATCTGGAAGTAATAGACGTTGCGCCTGTCCCAGCCGCGGATCGCCCCTTCGGCCAGGGTCAGCTCAGTGTTGACCAGTCGCTTGGTGTCGAAGAACTGCTTCACCCCCAGGCCATCGCAGGTCGGGCAGGCGCCGGCGGGGTTGTTGAAGGAGAACAGCTTGGGCTCCAGCTCACTGATCGCGTGGCCGCAGACCGGGCAGGCGAAGCGGGCGGAGAAGATCGTCTCTTCGCCTTCCTCGTCGTCCATCGGTGCCACCAGGGCAATACCGTCGGCCAGCTTGAGCGCGGTCTCGAACGACTCGGCCAGGCGCTGCTGCAGGTCGGCGCGCACCTTGAAGCGGTCCACCACCACATCGATGCTGTGCTTCTTCTGCTTGTCCAGCTTGGGCAGTTCGTCGAGCTCGTACAGCTTGCCGTTGACCCGTGCGCGCACGAAGCCCTGGGCGCGCAGCTCGTCGAACACCGCCAGGTGCTCACCTTTGCGCTCGCGGATAACCGGCGCCAGCAGCATCAGCTTGCTGCCCTCGGGCCGCTCCAGCACCAGGTCGACCATCTGGCTGATGGTTTGCGCTTCCAGCGGAATATCGTGGTCTGGGCAACGCGGGGTACCCACGCGGGCATACAGCAGGCGCAGGTAGTCGTAGATCTCGGTGATGGTGCCGACGGTGGAACGCGGGTTGTGCGAAGTCGACTTCTGCTCGATGGAAATGGCCGGCGACAAGCCTTCGATGGTGTCGACGTCGGGCTTTTCCATCATCGACAGGAACTGCCGGGCGTAGGCCGACAGCGATTCCACATAGCGGCGCTGGCCTTCGGCGTACAACGTATCGAACGCCAGGGACGACTTGCCGGAACCGGACAAACCGGTGATCACGATCAGCTTGTCCCGCGGCAGGGTCAGGTCGATGTTCTTCAGGTTGTGGGTACGTGCCCCACGAATCAGGATCTTGTCCACTGCGGCCTCGCTCGGCGGGCATAAACAAGGAAGTATACGGCGCGCTGCCAGTACGCGGCAAAGCGTCGCGTAGATGCCGTCAAGCTGTCGGACTGATAGAATCGCCGCCGGTTCACACGAGGTTAATCCATGCACGACACCCACAACGAACGCATGAGTGGCAGCGAAACCCGCGCCGCTAGCGGCCTTGCCCTGGTCTTTGCCTTTCGTATGCTGGGCATGTTCATGGTCTTGCCGGTGCTGGCCACCTACGGCATGGACCTGGCCGGCGCCACGCCCGCGCTGATCGGCCTGGCCATTGGCGCCTACGGCCTGACCCAGGCGTTCCTGCAGATCCCGTTCGGGGTGATCTCCGACCGCATCGGCCGCCGCCCGGTCATCTATGTGGGCCTGGTGATCTTTGCCCTCGGCAGTGTACTGGCGGCCCAGGCCGACTCCATATGGGGCGTGATCGCCGGGCGCATCCTGCAGGGCGCGGGGGCGATTTCCGCTGCGGTGATGGCGCTGCTGTCCGACCTTACCCGCGAACAGCACCGCACCAAGGCCATGGCCATGATCGGCATGAGCATCGGCCTGTCGTTCGCCGTGGCGATGGTCGTCGGCCCGCTGCTCACCAGTGCCTTCGGCTTGTCAGGATTGTTCCTGGCAACTGCAGGACTTGCCCTGGTCGGCATCCTGCTAATCGCCTTCGTCGTGCCCAACACCCACAGTACCTTGCAGCACCGCGAATCGGGGGTCGCCCGCCAGGCCCTAGGCCCAACCCTGCGCCATCCGGACCTTCTGCGCCTGGACATCGGTATCTTCATCCTCCATGCCATCCTCATGGCCAGCTTCGTCGCGCTGCCCCTGGCGTTCGTCGAACGCGGTGGCCTGCCCAAGGAAGAGCACTGGTGGGTATACCTGACCGCGCTGTTCGTCTCATTTTTTGCAATGGTCCCGTTCATCATCTATGGCGAAAAAAAGCGCAAGATGAAACGCGTGCTGGCTGGGGCGGTCAGTGTGCTGCTGCTGGTGGAGGTGTTCTTCTGGCAGTGGGCTGACAACTTGCGCGGACTGGTGATTGGCACCGTGGTATTCTTTACTGCATTCAACCTGCTGGAGGCATCGCTGCCTTCGCTGGTGAGCAAGGTGTCACCTGCTGGTGGCAAAGGGACGGCGATGGGGGTGTATTCCACCAGCCAGTTCCTTGGCGCCGCGCTGGGAGGAATCCTCGGTGGCTGGTTGTTCCAGCACGGTGGGCTGAACACGGTGTTCCTCGGTTGTGCAGTGCTGTGTGCCGTATGGCTGGTGGTCGCTTTGCGCATGAACGAGCCGCCGTATGTGACCAGCCTGCGCATGCCGCTGACGCCTGAGGCAGTCCGGGAAGCCGGCCTGACCGAACGCCTGCTGGCCGTGCCGGGTGTGACCGACGCCGTTGTGGTGGCAGAAGAAGCTGCCATCTATATCAAACTGGATACGAAAATTTTGGACCGTGCGACCCTCGAGCGTCTGGTAAACCCAGCCTCTTCGGCGTGCGAAGCCTAGGAGAACGTTATGGCCCGTGGGGTTAACAAAGTCATTCTGGTCGGCACCTGTGGCCAGGATCCCGAAGTCCGCTACCTGCCCAACGGTAACGCCGTGACCAACCTGAGCCTGGCTACCAGCGAGCAGTGGACCGACAAGCAGTCGGGCCAGAAGGTCGAGCGTACCGAGTGGCACCGTGTGTCGATGTTCGGCAAGGTTGCCGAAATCGCTGGCGAATACCTGCGCAAGGGTTCGCAGGTGTACATCGAAGGCAAGCTGCAGACCCGCGAGTGGGAAAAAGACGGTATCAAGCGTTACACCACTGAGATCATCGTCGACATGCAGGGCACCATGCAGCTGCTTGGCGGCCGTCCGCAAAACCAGCAAGGTGGCGGCGACCAGTACAACCAGGGTGGTGGTAACAACTACAACCAGGGTGGCCAGCAGCAACAGTACAACCAGGCCCCGCAACAACAACGTCAGCAGGCCCCGCGCCCGCAACAGGCCCAGCAGCGCCCAGCGCCGCAACAGCCAGCACCGCAGCCGGCGGCTGACTTTGACAGCTTTGATGACGATATTCCGTTCTGATAAAAACGGTCAGGCGTCGCGCTACACCAGAAACCCAGGGCATTTGCCCTGGGTTTTTTCATGCGTGAGTTCAGGCCCCGCTATCCAGCGCGGCCTGGGCAAATTCCGCGTCCAGCTCAGGCGTTGCACCGCTGATACCGATACCGCCAATGTGTTCGCCGTTCGCGTCCAGGATCGGCAGGCCGCCACCCAGTAGCGTGAAACCTGGCAGTGACGCATATGGGTTTGCTGGCAGTGCAGCGCTTCGCGCTGCGAGCGCGCTGGACGAAAAGGGGAAGCGGGCGGAGGTCGACGCCTTGAGTTGTGCGACTTTTATGCTGCCGCTGCTGGTGCCGTCCATGCGGTGGAAGTGCTTCAAGTTGCCATGGTTGTCGACAATGCTGATGACAATGGCAAACCCCTGAGCGCGGGCTGCTCGTTCTGCGGCAGCGGCCATTGCTCGGGCCGCTTCTGCAGTGATGGCTGGCGCTGGTATGGGTTTTACAGCTTCAGCCAGCGCCGGTGCTGCCAGTAACAGCCAAAACATGAAGAGTGTGACACGGCCGTAGTTCGTATTCATGTGAGCACCATCCCTAGGTTTTTTCGCGAACCTAGCAAGGGGTTAGCGCTCTTGGATGTAGTCCGTTTCCGAAATTGATGTGCGGTTACTGGATGGCAGCTGATGGCCCAACCGCCGACAAGCGAGCGATCGGGCCCTTGGGGTCAATGCAGCCTGTTCTTGGCTATCTCGATATCGTTCATCAGCGCCTTTGCCAACGCGCTCAGATAATCCGCCGCGCCCAGCAACTTGTGGTCATCCTCCATATCCCCTTCACGAACAAGATGCCTGATGTAGCCCAGCAGCACGGAGACCTGTTCGTACGCACCGTCGATGGGAACACCAGGCTGCACGCGTAGGAGGTCGATCGGTGGGTTGCCCACATCGAGAAAGGTCGCCACGCCGACGGTTGTAAGCGGTTTGGGTTGGTCCGCCATGTCGTCAATCCTCGCCCCGTTGGCTGTAGAGCCGATCGTGAACGTGCTCCACCAGTGAGTGGGCGATCTCGCTGGCATGCATGGCATTGCTCAGCATGTTCATGCCGGGTTCGCCCGCCCGAGCTCTGCAGTGTTCGTCGATGGTTTCGATGACGCCGCGTAACAGTTCGCTCACGTGGGCCAGGGCGTCGGGTGGGTACATGTCGGCTTGGACGGTGAAGAATGGGGTGGTGATGGGTTTGCGGCGGGGTGGGTCGGGGACGATCTTTTTCATGGCGTAATTCCGGAGTTCTCAGTAATAAACTGCCGCCTGAATCTTTCTCACGGGCTAGGTGGCAGCCGTACGTGGGGTGAGAAACCGAGGAGAATTACGCCAAAAGACTCGGCCAGGACGAAGCCTGCCCACGTACGGCCACCATAACGGTGCTGCGTAAATATCTCTGTCGGGTTCTCACGCCCGGTCGCCTAAACGACCCGAAAACGTTATCCCTGAGGCGTTTCCCCGACAACAGCGACACTTCAGCAGCGCGCGTAGGATAATTCGCAAGCATGCTAATCCTGAAGCATTTGGTTTCAGGTTCAGAAATGTCTTACGGAAGATGGATTTTTTGCGTGTGGTCGCATGGCAGGAAATGGGGTGGGGGCCGATGTGTTTGGCTCAAAACATTCAGCGCCCATGAAATCGAGCGCCGCCCGCGCGGCGCATCGCGGGCAAGCCCGCTCCTACATTTGTTGCAACGTGCCGTTCCAGTCGGGCCATGGTTGCTCGCCTTGGCGCATGGCCCAAGACTGGCGGGGCGGCGGCAGCGCCAGCCGAAAAATCGCGTCGTGCCGACAAGGCTGACAACTATGGCCTGTCAGGCCATGGCACGTTGCAACAAATGTAGGAGCGGGCTTGCCCGCGATGCGCCGCGCGGGCGGCGCTCGATTTACGCATCACCCTAAAACCCAAGCCATGCACCTGGCGGCCATAACGCCCCCATCACCAACCACCCACGTGACCCAAGTCACCACACCTTCCCGATTCTTGACTAGTCTTACCCATTGGCGGCCAGCAAAAACCCGCCACCGTGACTACCAAGAGGCGCCGGCCATGTTCCGTGCGTCCACCACCTGATCAGGAGTGCACGATGGACCTCAACCGTCGGCAGTTCTTCAAGGTCGCCGCCGTCGGCCTTGGAGGCTCTAGCCTGGCGGCGTTGGGCATGGCCCCGACGCCGGCCTTCGCCGAGCAGGTGCGCCACTTCAAGCTGGCGCATACCAAAGAAACCCGTAACACCTGCCCCTACTGCTCGGTCGGCTGCGGCCTGATCATGTACAGCCAGGGCGATGCGGGCAAGAACGTCAAACAGAACATCATCCACATCGAAGGCGATGCCGACCACCCGGTCAACCGCGGCACCCTGTGCCCGAAAGGCGCGGGCCTGCTGGACTTTATCCACAGCCCTAGCCGCCTGCAGTACCCCGAGGTACGCAAGGCAGGCAGCAATGAATGGGTGCGGGTGAGTTGGGACGAGGCGCTCGACCGCGTCGCCGACCTGATGAAACAGGACCGGGACGCCAACTTCATCGAGAAGAACGCCCAGGGGCAGACCGTCAACCGCTGGCTCACCACCGGTTTTCTCGCTGCCTCCGCCGCCTCCAGCGAGGCAGGCTACCTGACCCACAAGGTCGTACGCGCAACTGGCATGCTGGGGTTCGATAACCAGGCTCGTGTCTGACACGGCCCGACGGTGGCAAGTCTTGCCCCGACGTACGGCCGTGGCGCCATGACCAACCACTGGTCAGATATCGCCAACGCGAATCTGGTCCTGGTGATGGGTGGCAACGCAGCAGAAGCGCATCCGTGCGGCTTCAAATGGGTGACCGAGGCCAAAGCGCACAACAAGGCGCGGCTGATCGTGGTCGACCCACGGTTTACCCGTACCGCCTCGGTGGCGGATTACTACGCGCCGATTCGTACCGGCAGCGACATCGCCTTCATGGGCGGGCTGATCAACTACCTGCTGAGCACTGACAAGATTCAGCACGAGTACGTGCGCAACTACACCGACGTGTCGTTCATCGTCAAAGAAACCTATGGCTTCGAGGACGGGCTGTTCAGCGGCTACGACGCGGCCAAACGTGTGTATGCCGACAAGTCCGGCTGGGGTTATGAGCTGGGCGAGGATGGCTTCGCCAAGGTCGACCCGACCCTGCAGCACCCGCGTTGCGTGTTCCAGCTGATGAAGCAGCACTACAGCCGCTACACCCCCGAACTGGCGAGCATGACCTGTGGCATGCCGCAGGACGCCATGATGAAAATCTGGGAAGAGATCGCCACTTGCTCGGTACCGGGCAAGACCATGACGATCCTCTACGCGCTGGGCTGGACGCAGCATTCGATTGGCGCGCAGATCATCCGCAGTGCGGCCATGGTCCAGCTGCTGCTGGGCAACGTCGGCATGCCGGGTGGCGGGGTCAACGCCTTGCGTGGGCACTCCAATATCCAGGGCCTGACCGACCTCGGCCTGTTGTCCAACTCGCTGCCGGGCTACCTGACGCTTGCCGGCGATGCCGAGCAGGACTACGCCACTTTCATCGACAAGCGCGCCTCCAAGCCGCTGCGCCCGGGGCAGCTTTCCTACTGGCAGAACTACGGCAAGTTCCACGTCAGCCTGATGAAGGCCTGGTACGGCGCCAACGCCACGGCGGAAAACAACTGGGGCTACGACTGGTTGCCCAAACTCGACGTGCCGGCCTATGACGTGCTGCGCATGTTCGAGATGATGGGCCAGGGCAAGGTGAACGGTTACATCTGCCAAGGCTTCAACCCGATCGCCGCGCTGCCGGATAAAAACCGCGTCACCGCGGCACTGGCCAAGCTCAAGTGGCTGGTCATCATGGACCCGCTGGCCACCGAGACGTCGGAGTTCTGGCGCAACGCCGGGCCGTTCAACGACGTCGACACGGCCAATATCCAGACCGAAGTGATCCGCCTGCCCACCACCTGCTTCGCCGAGGAGGACGGCTCGCTGGTCAACAGCAGCCGCTGGCTGCAGTGGCACTGGAAGGGCGCCGACGGCCCGGGCGAGACGCGCACCGACGTGCACATCATGAGCGAGCTGTTCCTGCGCATGCGCCAACGCTACCAGACCGAGGGCGGCGCTTACCCCGATGCCATGATGAACATCAGCTGGCCGTACAAAGTCCCTGAAGAGCCTTCACCTGAAGAGCTGGCCAAGGAAATGAACGGCTGGGCCGTGGCCGACGTCACCGACCCGAGCGGCGCGGTGATCAAGGCTGGCCAACAGCTGGCGGGCTTCGGCCAGCTCAAGGACGACGGCAGCACGGCGTCTGGCTGCTGGATCTTCGCCGGCAGCTGGACCGAGCAGGGCAACCAGATGGCGCGTCGCGACAACAGCGACCCGTATGGCATGCACCAGGTGCAGAACTGGGCCTGGGCCTGGCCGGCCAACCGCCGCATCCTCTACAACCGCGCCTCCAGCGACCCGCAAGGCAAGCCCTGGGACCCGGAGAAGAAGCGCCTGGTGTGGTGGAACGGCAAGGCCTGGACCGGTACCGACGTGCCCGACTTCAAGGTCGACTCGCCACCGGAAGCAGGGATGAACCCATTCATCATGAACCCCGAAGGTGTGGCGCGGTTCTTTGCCATCGACAAGATGGCCGAAGGCCCGTTCCCCGAACACTATGAGCCGTTCGAGACGCCCATCGGCATCAACCCGCTGCATCCGCAGAACAAGAAGGCCACCAGCAACCCGGCCGGGCGGATCTTCGATTCGGTGTGGGACACCCTCGGCACGCACGACGAATTCCCCTACGCGGCGACTACCTATCGGCTGACCGAGCACTTCCACTTCTGGAGCAAGCATTGCCGGCTCAATGCGATCGCCCAGCCCGAGCAGTTCGTCGAGATCGGCGAGGTGCTGGCCAACGAGAAGGGCATCACGGCTGGCGACCGGGTGCGGGTGTCGAGCAAGCGCGGGCATATCGATGCGGTGGCGGTGGTGACCAAGCGGATTCGCCCGCTGCAGGTCAACAACCAGACCGTGCACCAGATCGGCATCCCGCTGCACTGGGGCTTCACCGGTGCCACCCGGCATGGCTACCTGACCAACACCCTGGTGCCATTCCTGGGTGACGGCAACACGCAGACGCCGGAGTCCAAGTCGTTCCTCGTCAAAGTGGAGAAACTCTGATGGCCAGCCAAGACATCATTGCCCGCTCGGCCACCACCACCGTACCGCCCTCGGTACGCCAGCAGCAGGAAGTCGCCAAGCTGATCGACACCACCAAGTGCATCGGCTGCAAGGCCTGCCAGGTGGCGTGTTCGGAGTGGAACGAACTGCGTGACGAGGTCGGTCACAACCACGGCACCTACGACAACCCCCAGGACCTCACCGCCGAGACCTGGACCCTGATGCGCTTCACCGAGCACGAGCGCGACGACGGTAACCTGGAGTGGCTGATCCGCAAGGACGGCTGCATGCACTGCGCCGACCCCGGTTGCCTGAAGGCCTGCCCGAGCCCGGGGGCGATCATCAAGCACGCCAACGGCATCGTCGACTTCAACCAGGACCACTGCATCGGTTGCGGCTACTGCATCACCGGCTGCCCGTTCAATATCCCGCGCATCTCGCAGAAGGACCACAAGGCATACAAGTGCACGCTTTGTTCCGACCGCGTGAGCGTGGGCCTGGAGCCCGCCTGCGTGAAAACCTGCCCGACCGGGGCGATCGTGTTCGGCAGCAAGGACGAAATGAAGGTGCATGCCGCCGAGCGCATCGTCGACCTCAAGTCGCGCGGCTACGACAACGCCGGGCTGTACGACCCGGACGGGGTCGGCGGTACGCATGTGATGTACGTGCTGCACCATGCCGACACGCCCAGGTTGTATGCCGGCTTGCCGGACCAGCCGGTGATCAGCCCGCTGGTGGGCCTGTGGAAAGGCCTCACCAAGCCGCTGGCGCTGCTGGCCATGGGCGCAGCGGTGCTGGCCGGCTTCTTCCACTACGTGCGGGTCGGCCCGCAGCGGGTCGAGGAGGACGAGCACCCTACGCCGCCCGATGCCAGCGTGCACCAGGTGGACCCGGCAGTGCATGTCTACGATCCGAAGCAGCCCGGCGGGCAAGGGGAGCAGCGGCCATGAACGACGACAAACCCATCCTGCGTTACAACGCCAACGAACGCACCAACCACTGGCTCGTCGCCATCTTGTTCTTCATGGCCGGGCTTTCCGGGCTGGCGCTGTTCCACCCGGCGCTGTTCTGGCTCAGCCATCTGTTCGGCGGTGGGCCGTGGACGCGCATCTTGCACCCGTTCATGGGCGTGGCGATGTTCGTGTTCTTCCTGTTCCTGGTTTTCAGGTTCTGGCGCGCCAACTTCATTACCGCCAACGACCGCCTGTGGCTGCGCCGCATCGACCGGGTAATGGTCAACCGCGAGGACGGCGTGCCCCCCATCGGCAAGTACAACGCCGGGCAGAAGCTGCTGTTCTGGACCCTGCTGCTGTGCATGCTGGTGTTGTTGCTCAGTGGCGTGGTGATCTGGCGCGCGTACTTCAGCCATTTCTTCGACATCGGCTCGATTCGCCTCGCGTCGCTTGCCCATGCGTTGGCGGGCTTTGTGCTGATCCTCAGCATCATCGTGCACATCTATGCCGGCATCTGGATCAAGGGCTCGATCGGCGCCATGCTGCATGGTTGGGTCAGCCGTGCCTGGGCACGCAAGCACCATGAGTTGTGGTACCGCGAAGTGACCGGTGACAAGCCGCCGAGCAATCACCGACGTAAAGAAGGATAAGCGCTTGAGCACGATACTCGAACCCGGGCAGATCGAAGCATCGGCGGTGATGCCGCCCTTTCTGCACCTGCCGCCCAAAAACCTGTTCGCCCTGCGCGCCGAGCGGCTGGAGCAGCTGGCCGAAGGCAATGCCCTAGGCGATTACCTGCGGTTTATCGCGTGGCTGTGTCGCTTCCAGCAACAGCTTGTGGATAACCCGCCTGGTGGTTTACCGGTGGCC
Source organism: Pseudomonas sp. P39-UII1 (assembly GCF_039672635.1). Lineage (NCBI taxonomy): Bacteria > Pseudomonadati > Pseudomonadota > Gammaproteobacteria > Pseudomonadales > Pseudomonadaceae > Pseudomonas > Pseudomonas sp. P39-UII1. The sequence goes on along the minus strand of NZ_JBDFPP010000012.1, from coordinate 122,076 downwards.
GAAGAGCGTCAGCGCCTCTGTACAAGCCATGGCCTCCCCCCGCTTGCGGCCGATAGCCTGGTGCGCGAAGGGCCGTGGCTGGTCTGGATGCAGGCGTTGATCGATCATTTTGACGAAGAGACCAGCGGCCCGCTCGCGGCGGCGTTGCATACCCTGCGTGAAAGCGAGGCCAGCCAGCGAAAGGCGTGGGGGATCGCATTGCTTGCCGGGCAGCTCGACGCCGTGCCTGCGGCGTTGGTGCCATTCCTTGGCGCCGCGCTGCAAGCTGCCTGGTTCAGTTGGCTGCTGGCGCTGCCGTCACCCGAGCTCAAACCTTCCGCCAGCTTGGCCCAGTGCCCGGCCTGCGGCTCACCGGCCATGGCCGGGGTGGTGCGCAATCGCGGCAAGCATAATGGTTTGCGCTATCTGGCATGCTCCCTGTGTGCCTGCGAATGGCACGTGGTGCGGGTCAAGTGCGTGTACTGCGAGTCCAGCAAGGACCTGCGCTATAGCAGCCTTGAAGATGACCGCCATGCACCCGGCAAGGCGCCGCTGCGGGCGGAGTGCTGCCCGGGGTGCAATACCTACCTGAAGCAGCATTACCTGGAGAACGATGCCGCAGCCGAGCCACTGGCCGATGACCTGGCCAGCCTGGCGCTGGACATCCGGCTGGACGGGGAGGGCTTTCACCGGCTGGCGCCGAACCTGATGCTGGCGCCGGGTGGTGGGTGAGTGTCTACACTTCACAACTGAGTTGCCCTTATCGCCGGCAAGCCGGCTCCTACAGGTACTGCACCGTTCCTGCGACCGGTGCAGCCTTTGTGGGAGCCGGCTTGCCGGCGATGAAGCCCGAACAGACAATGGATAAGGTCGTACCTGATGTCTTCAAGCCTCGCCGATAACAACCCGCGCCTGCCTTCCATCGACACCCTCCTGCGCCACCCGGCCTGCCTCCCGCTGATCGACCGCCACGGCCGTGACGCCGTGCTCGCCACCCTGCGCCAGCTGCTCGACGACCTGCGCCAACCCACCCGCCTGGGCCAACTCAGCAGCGCCGAACTGGCCGCCGAAGTATTGCTTGGCCGCACCGGCGAGCGCCTGGCCATCCAGCAACGCAGCCAGGTGCGTCGCGTGTTCAACCTCACCGGCACCGTATTGCACACCAACCTCGGCCGCGCGCTGTTGCCGGAGGAGGCCATCGAAGCCATGCAGGCCGCCGCCCGCTACCCGCTCAACCTGGAGTTCGATCTGGCGACCGGCAAGCGCGGTGACCGTGACGACCTGATCGAAGGCCTGATCCGTGAGCTCACCGGCGCCGAAGCCGTCACCGTGGTCAACAACAACGCCGCCGCCGTTCTGCTGGCGCTCAACAGCCTGGGCGCACGGAAAGAAGGCATCATCTCGCGCGGCGAACTGATCGAGATCGGCGGCGCCTTCCGCATCCCCGACATCATGGCCCGCGCCGGTGTGAAACTGCACGAAATCGGCACCACCAACCGCACCCACGCCCGTGACTACGAAGCCGCCATCGGCCCCCGCACTGGGTTGTTGATGCGGGTGCATTGCAGCAATTACAGCATCCAGGGGTTCACCACCCAGGTACCCACTGCCGAGCTGGCACGCATCGCCCATCAACATGAACTGCCGCTGCTCGAAGACCTGGGCAGCGGCAGCTTGCTCGACCTTACCCGCTGGGGCCTGCCCGCCGAGCCGACCGTGCGCCAGGCCCTGGCTGATGGTGCCGACATCGTGACCTTCAGCGGTGACAAGCTGCTGGGCGGCCCGCAGGCCGGGATCATCGTCGGCCGCAAGGCGCTGATTGCCAGAATCAAGAAGAACCCGCTCAAACGTGCACTGCGTGTCGACAAGATCACCCTCGCCGCACTCGAAGCGGTGCTGGCGCTGTACCGCAACCCCGATCGGCTGGCCGAGCGCTTGCCAAGCCTGCGCCTGCTGACCCGCAGCCAGGCCGAGATCCAGGCCCAGGCCGAGCGCCTGGCACCCGTACTCAAAGCCCGTCTCGATGGGCAATGGGCGGTCAGTGTGGAGCCGGCGCTAGGCATGATCGGCAGCGGCAGCCAGCCGGTAGCCCGCTTGCCCAGCGCCGCGCTGTGCCTGCGCCCGCAGGTATCGAAGAAGCTGCGCGGGCGCAGCCTGCATGTGCTGGAGCGCGCCTTGCGCGAGCTGCCGGTGCCGGTACTCGGGCGCATCGACGATGACGCGCTATGGCTCGACCTCCGGCAGCTGGACGACGAAGCCCAATGGCTGGCGCAGCTGCCCGCCTTGCGGCTGGGGCCAGTGCAGTGATCGTTGGTACCGCCGGCCACATCGACCATGGCAAGACCGCGTTGCTCCTGGCCCTGACCGGGCAGGCCGGCGACCAGCGTCAGGAGGAGCGCGAGCGTGGCATGACCATCGACCTGGGATATCGCTATGCAGCCCTGGCCGAAGGTGCGCCACTGACCGGCTTCATCGATGTGCCGGGCCATGAGCGGTTTATCCACAACATGCTGGCCGGCGCCCACGGCATCGACGTGGTGTTGCTGGTGGTGGCGGCAGACGATGGGGTCATGCCACAGACCCGCGAGCACCTGGCGATCATCGAGCTGTTGGGCATTCCACAGGCGCTGGTGGCAATCAGCAAATGCGACCGGGTAGCGCCGGCGCGGGTAGCCGAGGTGCAGGCGCAAGTTGCCGAGCTGTTGGCGCCAGGGCCTTACGCTGATGCGCTGCAGCTGCCCCTGTCGAGCGTGACCGGCGAGGGGGTCGAGGCCCTGCGCCAGGCACTGCTCGAGGCTGACGGGCACGTGCAGCAACGCAGTTCGCGCGGTGGTTTCCGCCTGGCAGTGGACCGCGCGTTTGCCGTGACCGGTGCCGGCGTGGTCGTTACCGGCACCGCGCTGGCGGGGCGGGTCAGCGCCGGTGACACGCTGCTGTTGGGCAAGGCCGGCAAACCGGTGCGGGTACGCGGCCTGCACGCGCAGAACCAGGCGGCGCTGGTGGCGGAGGCGGGGCAGCGGGTGGCGCTGAATATCGCCGCCGAGCGCCTGGCGGTGGAGCAGGTGCACCGTGGCGACTGGTTGCTGCCTGAGTGGTTGCATGCGCCCAGTGTGCGGGTCGATATCGAGCTGCATCTGCTGGCGAGCGAGACCCGGCCTTTCGAGCACTTCAGCGCCGTCCATGTGCACCTGGGTACCCAGGATGTCACCGCCCGCGTGGCGCTGCTCGAAGGCGAGCGCCTGGTGGCAGGGCAGCGCATGTTCGCCCAGTTGATGCTCAACGCCCCGCTACAAACCGTACACGGCGATCGCCTGGTGCTGCGCGACCAGCGTGCCCAGCGCACCCTCGGCGGCGGCACGGTGCTCGACCCATTCGCGCCGAGCCGGCATCGCCGCAGTGAGGCGCGCCTGCGCCAGTTGCAGGTATTGCGCGATAGCCAAAACCTGGAGCAGGCGTTGATGGCATTGCTCGCCACCGCGCCAGGCGGGCTCGATCCGCAGCGCCTGGAGCGCCAGTTCAACCGCCTGCGTGAAACCTGGCAGTTACCGGCGCACGTGCTGGTGGTTGCCACCCGGCAGGGGCAGTTGCTGTTCGCCAAACCCCAGTGGCAAGCCCTGAAGCAACAGGTGTTGGAGCAACTGGCGCAGTTTCACGAGCAAGAGCCCGATCAGCTGGGCCCGGACCGTGACCGCCTGCGCCGCTTCGCCGCCTTGCCGATGGAGCGCCCAGCGTTCGTCAGCCTGCTGGATGAGATGCTCGGCGAAGGTACGATTGCCAGCAGTGGGCCGTGGCTGCACCTGCCTGGCCACAAGGTGCAGTTGAGCGAAGCCGACAGCGCCTTATGGGCACGGCTGCAGCCAAGATTGCAGGAAGGGCAATTCGACCCGCCCTGGGTCAGGACGCTGGCCAGCGAAGCGCAATGTGCCGAAGCGGATGTGCGCCTGCTGCTGCGCAAGTTGGCCAGGCTCGGCGTCGTGCATCAGGTAGTGCGCGACCTGTTCTACCCTGAGGCGACGCTACAGCGCATGGCAGAGCTGCTGCTGGCGCAAGCAAGTGATACGCCGATAGTGCAGGTGGCTGCGTTTCGCGATATGTTGGGCATCGGTCGCAAACGCAGTGTGCAGATTCTCGAATACTTCGACCGTATCGGCCTGACCCGCAGGGTCGCCGATCAGCGTCACATCCGCGCCGACAGCGCGCTGGCCCAGCAGCAGGCCAGGCCCTGAGTTCAAGGAAGGCAATCGCGCCCGGTGGCGCGGCCGGGCTTCAAACCCGGTTGGGGACGGCAGCCGTTCCCGGGCAGGTTCGACTCCCGCTGCCTTCCGCCAATTTCTGTGACGGTGCCGGCCTATCGCCGGCAAGCCGGCTCCCACCGGTGTCAGGCAGCACTTCAGGCCAGCGCCGTCCCTGTAGGAGCCGGCTTGCCGGCGATAGGGCCGCAACTGGCAGAATTCAGGCCCGCTCGCCGCACAGGTCCAAGGCAAACCACTGTTCTGCGGCCTCTGCATCCAGCCCGGCGCCCAGCAGCGCAAACATCTTGGCCAACGCCGCTTCACGGGTCATGCCGCCGCCACTGACCAGGCCGGCGCCGCGCAGGCGGTTGCCCGCTGCATAGGTATCGAACACCACCGAACCCTCCGGGCACTGGCTGATGGCAACCAGCAACACGCCACGCTCGCGTGCCGCGCGCAGCACGTCGAGCAAGGCTTGGTCGTCCGACGGCCCGGTGCCGCTGCCGTAGCATTCCAGCAGCAGCCCTTGCACGCCAGTGTCGAGCAGTGCGCGCAGGTGCTCGGCGTGCAAGCCGGGGAATACTGGCATCACGGCAAGGTTGACTGGCTGGCGCTGCTGACGATAACCGAGGGCGGCAGGTACCTCGGTCGCCCGCTCGCCTTCACGGTGGCGCGGCAAAGCGGCAAACGCATCGAACGCTTCGCTGCGCAGCTTCGAGGCGCGGCAGCCGTGCAGCAGCTGGCCGTGGAAGTACAGCTGCACGCCGTCCTCAAGGCCCTGCTCGAACTGGCGCAGGGCGCCGCACAGGTTGTCCCAGGCGTCGCTGCCTGGTGCGCCTGCCGGCAGCATCGAACCGGTCAGCAGCACCGGCACCGGCAACCCCAGCAACAGCAACGCCAATGCCGCGGCGCTGTACGCCAGGGTATCGGTGCCATGCAGTACCAGCACGCCGTCATGCCCGCCAACCTCTACCGCAGCCACAATGGCATCGCGCATGGCCAGCCAGTTGTGCTGCTGCATGTTGGCGCTGTCGAGCAACGGGTTCAGTTCCTGCAGCGTCCATTGCACCTGGGGTGCATCGCTCAGCTGGGCAAAGTGTTCGCGCATCCGCGCGTCGAAGCCACCGGCCGGTGCCAGGCCTTCGGCGGTTTCGAGCATGCCGATGGTGCCCCCGGTATAGAGGACGAGGAGATTCTTGACTGCACGCATGGAAAGCATCCGTAGCGGTGAGCGGATAGAAAGCAGCCGCCCACGGACGGGGCGGCTGGGCAGGGCAGGATATCAGCGCTGCGGCTGGGCTTGGCCCACGGCTTTGTCAGCGGCTGTTTCGGCCTGAGGATTGGCAGGCCAGGCATTGCGGTCCAGGTCCAGGTCGGTGAACTTGGCCGAATCGAACACGGGCTGCTTGATACCCGCCTTGCGCTGATCATCGTAGTCGCGCATCACCCGCAGGCCGACCTTGAACAGCAGGGCCAGGGCCACCAGGTTGACGAAGGCCAGGCAGGTCATGGTGATGTCGGCGAAGGCGAACACGGTCGACAGGTCCTGCATCGAGCCCCACACCACCAGTGCCAGCACCAGGCCGCGGAACACCATCAGTACAGCGCGGTTGCGGGTGAGGAACTGCAGGCTGTTTTCGCCCAGGTAGTAGTTGTAGAGGATGCAGGTGAAGACGAACAGCGACAGCGCGACGCTGACGAACAGGCGGCCCCAGTCACCGACCACTGCGGCCAGGGAGTTCTGGGTCAGGACGATGCCATCCCCTTCGAAGCCCGGGGTGTAGAAGCCCGACAGCAGGATCAGCAGCGCGGTGCAGGTGCAGATCACGAAGGTGTCGAGGAACACGCTGAACGCCTGGACCACGCCTTGCGCGCCCGGGTGCTTCACGGCCGCCACGGCCGCCACGTTAGGTGCACTGCCCAGGCCCGCTTCGTTGGCGAATACGCCACGCTTCACGCCCATGACGATGGCGCTGCCGAGCAGGCCGCCGAACGCCGGGTCAAGGCCGAAGGCGCTCTTGAAGATGGTTTCCAGCATGGCTGGCACGTGCTCGATCTGCGTGCCGATCACGTACAGGGTCACGCCGATGTAGGCCAAGGTCTTGACCGGTACCAGCAGGTCCGACACGGCGGCGATGCGCTTGATGCCGCCGAGGAAGGTGATGGCCAGCAGCACGGCCAGGACGATACCGGTGTGCTTGGGGTCGAAGGCAAAGGCGTTCTGCAGCGAGTGGGTCACGGTGTACGACTGCAGGCCAATGAAGGCGAAGCCATAGGTGACCAGCAGCAGGATCGAGAACACGATGGCCATGTTCTTGCGCTTCAGGCCATGCTGCATGTAGTAGGCCGGGCCACCACGGTACAGGCCGTCGCCGTCGGCGCGTTTGTAGACCTGGGCCAGCGTGCATTCGAAGAAGCTGCTGGCCATGCCTACCAGGGCAGTGACCCACATCCAGAACACCGCGCCTGGGCCGCCCAGGGTGACGGCGATGCCGACGCCTGCGATGTTACCGGCGCCAACTCGGCCGGCAAGGCTCAGCATCAGGGCCTGGAAGGAGCTCAGCTGGCCTGCCTGGCCACGCAGCGATTCCTTGAACACACCGAACATGTGGCCGAAATGGCGGAACTGGACGAATCGCGAGCGGATGGTGAAGTAACCGCCGAGACCGACGATCAACACGATGAGGAGCTTCCCCGAAAGGAAATCGTTGAGTACTTCGAGCATTGGAAAATGACCTCGATTCTTATTCTTCGTATGAAAAGACCAGCGGCCGGCAGGCGCACCGCTATCGTTGGGCGCATGGTTGGCCATGACAAGAGTGGTTACAATTTCGCGGGTTGCTCTGACTTGATGCGACTTGATGCTACACTTGCGTCATTCGCGTCACCTGGATTCTGAACATGAGCGATCATTTCGCTACCAACCTCAAACTGGCCTGCAGCCACTACCGCTCTATCTCCGAAGTTTGCCGCCAGCTGTCGATCAACCGCGCCCAGTTCAACAAGTACTTGAGCGGGCAGAGCCGTCCGACGGCGTTCAACCTCAAGCGCATCGGCGATTTCTTCGGGGTCGAGGATTACGAGCTGAATTTGCCGCCCGAGCAGTTCGCCCGCCTGATTGGCGCGCGAGTGTCGACGGTAAGCGACCAGCCCAGCGACCCCATCAGCGAGCTGTTCCGCCCGCTGCACGAGCATGCCGGCAACCTGTCGCGCTACTGCGGCTATTACTTCGAATACTCCAATTGCATGTCGGTACCCGGCACCATCCTGGTGTCGCTGGTGCACCTGCGCGAAGAGCGCGGCCGCTTCCTGTTCGAGCGCCAGGAGCGCCAGGAACGCTCCAGCGCCACCGATCAGCATGCCGAGGTACGCTGCCGCTACCTCGGCGCGGCGTTCCAGCTGCAGGACCGGATGTTCCTCATCGACTACGAGTCGCTGACCTTGAACGAGATGAGCCAGACCATCCTCATCCCCAGCTTCAAAAGCCGCATTACCCGCTTGAATGGCCTGAAGACCGGCGTCTCCAGCGGCGACCGGCGCAACCCGGCCTGCACACGCGTGGTGTGGGAGTTTCTGGGGGAGGAGATCAACCGCATCAACGCCTACCGGCAGGTCAAACTCTACCGACCGGATGATCCGCGCATTGATGACGATGTGCGCGAGCGGTTGAGCGTGGGGCCGTTGAGTAATGGCTTGTTCGAGATAGAGTAATGCGCTTTTCGCACGTGCAACGAAGTGTCAGTTGACCTGCCAGTAATTGCTGTACGTTACCCAGTTTTGCTGAAGCCACTCTCCGATGGGATTGCCGTCGTCCAACAAGAGCTTGATCGCCATCAGTCCACATACTGAAATGAGAAGTGGTTTGATCAGTCTCGACCCGAAATAAAGTGCGCATCGCGCACCTGCTTGTGCGCCAATAATGGCGCACGCGGCCATTGAGAGCGCAAGTGGCCAGATAACCGAGCCGCTCAACGCGAACACGGACAAGGCCCCCAGGTTGCAGGCTGCGTTGAGCAGTTTGCTGTTGGACACTGCCTGCAGGATGTTTTGCCCCATCAACAGGGTAAAGGCGATCATGAAAAATGAGCCAGTACCAGGTCCGAAGATGCCATCGTAAAAACCAATCAACGGAACAACCGTCGCTGCAAAGCAGGCTGTCGATACTTTGCGTTTGCGTTCTTGTTCATCGAGTTTGGGGCTAAGTGCAAAATAGCCCGCGACAGCGATCAACAAGACCGGTGCGCAAGCTTGCAGGATGGCTTTGTCGAGCAAGCTGATCGATAAAGCGCCCCCCACACCGCCGGCGAATGACAGTGCAGCCATCGGCAGCCCATCCCGCCAGCGGATCATGCGTTTGCGTGCAAACGCCCAAACCGCTGAGACACTGGCCGATGATGCTTGCAGTTTGTTGGTCGCCATGGCCGCCAGCGGATCGACCCCAGAGATAAAGAGGGCGGGTAAGGTCAGCAGCCCACCGCCGCCTGCAATCGCGTCAAAAAATCCTGCAAGCAGCGCGATCAATGCCAGGGCCAGGAGCGTGGATAATTCAATTTCCATACTGACATTTCCTGTTTAGCCGCGAACGACAAGTGGGTCTTCTTGAAGTACCACCGGCTGCGCTTGAGGTGAGTACGCAAACAGGCGAACCAACAGTCGTCGGTTGTCCTTGATGATTTCGCGTGCGTGAAGTGTCTGGTTGTTGTTGATCAGGAGAGCGGTATCTGATTGCAGTTTGAATACGTCGGGCTTGGCCACGTCAGGGATTTCAGGCATGGGCTCGCAGTAACTTCCTGTCATTATTTTCACTTTGTATATAGGGGTAGTCGGAATATTTGTTGGGCTGCAGACTATTGAATCAAGATTTCTTCATTTGCGATGCAGGATTGGGCCAGTCCTGTGTGTAGGAGAGTTCCGGCTGGCTGGTAGGATCGGCCTATGCAAGTTCCGTCAGCCCCTAGGGTTGGACTTCCCGGGCAGGAAACCGCAAAATGGCCCCTTTCCCTCATCAACCTGTTCGGATCTGCTGACTCTATGCGTATGCGCCTGATGCTGTTGGGTGGTGGCAATGCCCTCGGGCAAGCGCTGATTCGTCTCGGGGCCGAGGAGGACATCGCTTTCCTGGCGCCGCGCCCGCCGGAAGATGGCTGGACGCCGGCCAACCTGACCCAGCTGCTTGACGATCACCGTCCCGATGCCCTGGTCAACCTGGCTTACTACTTCGACTGGTTCCAGGCCGAGTCGGTCAGCGAGCAGCGCCTGGCTCAGCAGGAGCGGGCGGTTGAGCGGCTGGCGGAGCTGTGCCAGCACCACCAGATCACCCTCGTGCAGCCTTCCAGTTACCGAGTGTTCGATGGTTCGCGGGCCACGGCCTACAGCGAAAAGGACGAACCGGTACCGTTGGGCCTGCGTGGCCAGGCGTTGTGGCGCATCGAGCAGAGCGTGCGTGCGGCGTGCCCGCAGCATGTGCTGCTGCGTTTCGGCTGGTTGCTGGATGAGAGCATCGACGGTGCCCTGGGCCGCTTCCTGACGCGCGCCGAGCAGCCGCAGGAACTGCTGCTGGCTGATGATCGCCGCGGCAATCCAACGCCGGTCGACGATGCTGCGCGGGTGATCCTGTCGGTGCTCAAGCAGCTCGACTGCACAGCGCCGCTATGGGGCACCTACCACTACGCCGGCAACGAAGCGACCACGCCGCTGGCGCTGGGCCAGGCGATCCTCACCGAGGCCGGGCAGCATCGCCAGCTGGCGGTGCAGGCGCCGACCGCGCAGGCGCATGCCGCTCGCCCGGATGCCAGCGAAGAGCCGCAGAACGCGGTGCTGGCCTGCAAAAAAATACTTCACACCTTCGGCATCAAGCCGCGTGCCTGGCGCGCTGGCCTGCCGCCTCTACTGGACCGATTCTACCGCCATGGCTGATGCCCCCATCCTGATCACCGGCGGCGCCGGCTTCATTGGCTCCCACCTGTGCGATGCGTTGCTGGCCAAAGGCTACGCCGTGCGCGTGCTCGACGACCTCTCCACCGGCAAGCGCGACAACCTGCAACTGGGCAACCCGCGCCTCGAACTGATCGAGGGTGATGTCGCCGATGCCGCGCTGGTTCAGCGCGCCGCAACCGGTTGCCGCGCCGTCGTGCATCTGGCTGCAGTGGCTTCTGTGCAGGCCTCGGTGGAAGACCCGGTGAAGACCCACCAGAGCAACTTCATCGGCACCCTCAATGTTTGCGAAGCCATGCGCCTGCAGGGCGTGCGCCGGGTGCTGTTTGCCTCCAGTGCGGCGGTGTACGGCAACAACGGCGAAGGCCAGTCAATTGCCGAGGACACGCCCAAGGCGCCCTTGACGCCCTATGCGGTGGACAAGCTGGCCAGCGAGCAATACCTGGACTTCTACCGCCGCCAGCATGGGCTGGAGCCGGTGGTGTTCCGCTTCTTCAACATCTTCGGGCCGCGCCAGGACCCTTCGTCCCCGTACTCCGGGGTGATCAGCATTTTCAGTGAGCGGGCCACCCAAGGGTTGCCGATCACGGTGTTCGGCGACGGCGAGCAAACCCGTGACTTCCTGTATGTGGGCGACCTGGTGCAGGTGATGGTGCAGGCGCTGGAGCAGCCGCAGGTGGAGGAGGGTGCGGTGAATATCGGCCTGAACCAGGCGACTTCGCTGAACCAGTTGCTCAAGGCGTTGGAAAAGGTGGTCGGCAGCTTGCCGCCTGTCAGCTATGGCGAGGCTCGTTCGGGTGACATTCGCCACTCCCGGGCGGATAACCAGCGTCTGCTGACGCGATTCGATTTCCCGCAGCCGACATCGATGGTCGAAGGGCTGGCACACTTGCTCGGCAAGGCCTGAAACCAGGGCCTCTGCAGGAGCAGGCTTGCCCGCGAGGAAGGCACCGCTCAGCCTTGGCTGATCACCCGTCTCCGGCAGTCTTCCGGCCCCACAACCCGGCCATCCTGCGCCCGTACCAGCAGCGTCTCGATCGGCTTGCCGCTGGCGCTGTCGAGTAGCTCCGAGCGCGCCTCCCCCGCCTCGAACAAAAACCGCTCCCCCCATTGCCGCAGCCCCACCACGATCGGAAACACCGACCGCCCTTTGTCGGTGAGCACATATTCCTTGTAGGCACTGCCATCTGATGCCGGCTGCAGCTGCAGCAGGCCGCTTTCCAGCAAAAGCTTGAGCCGCGTTGTGAGGATGTTCTTCGCCAGCCCCAGGTTCTTTTGGAATTCACTGAAGCGGCGCAGGCCGTCGAAGGCATCGCGCAGGATCATCAGCGCCCAGCGGTCGCCCAATACTTCCAGGGCCCGCGCTACAGGGCATTGAGCGTTCATGTCATCGAGCATCGGGTGCAACCTTTGGTGATCATCTGGTTGCAGATTAAAACCACATTTGCTAAATAGCCAGCAGGTGGTTTCAATTTGAAACCAGAAGCGCTGGAGCTGAGCCGATGAACGATGTGCTGACCCGCGGGATAACCCTGCTGCTCGCCGCCACCTGCGCCATGGCCGTGGCCACGGTCTATTTCGCCCAACCTTTGCTCGAGTCGATCGCGGCCGACCTGGGCGTGCCTCAGGCACGGATTGGCTGGGTTGTCGGTGCCACCCAGGCGGGTTACGCGCTGGGGCTGATGCTGATCGTGCCGCTCGGTGACTTGTTCGACCGCAAGCGCCTGGTATTGGGCCAGTTGCTGGTCGCGGCGCTGGCGCTGGCCGCCGTTGGCCTGGCGCAGAACTGGGCGGTAATGCTTGGCGCTTTGGCCGTGGTCGGGCTGATGGCGGTGATGGTGCAGGTGATGGTGGCGTATGTCGCGGTCCTTGCCTCACCCGCCCGCCAGGGGCAGGCCGTGGGTACGGTCACCAGCGGTGTCGTGCTGGGCATTCTGCTGGCGCGCCTGGTGTCCGGTGCGCTTGCCGATGTGGCGGGTTGGCGCAGCGTCTACTTCGTGGCGGCGGGGTTGCTGTTGCTGATGGCCGTTGTGCTCTGCCTTTGCTTGCCACCAGGGCGCCGCCCGCAGCATCGATCAGGTTACCTGGCGCTGATCGGCTCGCTGTTCAGCCTGTACCGGCAGGACCGCTTGCTGCGCCGGCGCGGCCTGTTCGGCCTGTTGATCTTTGCCGCGTTCAGCGTGCTGTGGAGCAGCATGGTCTTGCCCCTGGGGGCCGCACCTTTGGCGTTGAGCCACAGCGAAATCGGCCTGTTCGGCCTGGCAGGCATTGCCGGTACGTTGGCGGCGTCGCGCGCAGGGCGTTTGGCTGATCAGGGGTTGGGAGAGCGCACCACGGGCCTGGCGCTGGCACTGCTGACGCTGTCATGGCTGCCGACAGCCTTCGTCGGGCAATCGTTGATGGCTTTCACCCTGGGTGTGCTGATGCTGGACTTCGCCGTGCAGGCGGTGCACGTCACCAACCAGAGCCTGTTGTTGGCCGGGCGGAGCGAGCTGGCCAGCCGGTTGATCGGCGCCTACATGTGCAGTTATGCGATTGGCAGCGGGCTTGGCGCGGTGCTGGCGGGCTGGGTGTATACCCGTTGGGGCTGGGGCGCAGTGTGTGCGCTGGGGATGTCGTTCAGCGCGCTGGCGCTGGGTTACTGGCTGTGGCTGCAAACAGAAAGGGCGGCCTCGGCCGCCCTGTCTCGCAGTGGTCAGAACTTGTAGCCAAGGCCGACCATGTAGACCCACGGGTCGACTTCCACATTGACCTTGGTCTTGCTGTAACCCAGCGCGCTCGGGCCGTCGACGCTGGCCTTGGTGTCGATGTCGACGTACCAGACCGAGGCGTTGACCAGCAGGTTGTCGGTCAGCATGTAGTCCATGCCCAACTGGCCGGCGATACCCACCGAGTCCTGCAGCTTGAGGTTGCTGAAGCCCTGTTGCTTGCGCGCGCTGCTCAGGTCTTCATCGAAGAACAGGGTGTAGTTGATGCCGATACCCGCGTACGGCTGGAAGCGCGAGTTCGGCGCCATCGGGTAGTACTGCAGCGACAGGGTCGGTGGCAGTTGCTTGATGTCGGCCAGCTTGCCGTCCAGGCCGCCGCCCAGGCCTTTGACGCCAACGGTGTGCTGGAACGGCGTGGCGGCCAGCAGCTCAAGGCCGATGTGGTCGGTGAGCATGTAGGCGAAGGTCAGGCCCAGCTGGGTATCGCTGTCCAGGGTTGCCTTGGTGCCCGACACCTTGTTGCCGTCGAACTTCAGGTCGCCGCTGCTTTCGTTTGGGGCGGTGGTGATAGCGCCTGCGCGCAGGATCATATCCCCCGCCTGATAGGCGTGGGCGGCAGGGGCGACGAGCGCAAGGGCCACAAGCGAGGCGCCGAGCAAGGACTTGTTCATGGAAGCTCCCAAAGGACGTTATTAATCGAGTAGTCCAATGGTACGGAGCCGTCTAAACCGATTGTTTGACCCAGCTCAAAGAACTGCGTTCACGAATTCGAAACAGTTCTCACTTCAAGTCATAAACGTATATTTTCTCGGCTTCCATCTGGTAGCCAGCGTCGGCCAGTTCGCTGCTGGAGGCTCTAACCTGCAGCTTTCCTTCGATCCAGTAGGGCTGGTAGAGGTCTTCGACGCGAACGCCCATCTCGCTGAAAATATGCACGATCTGGTTGGAGGGCGGGGGTGGCACATGGATGCAGGCGCCGTAGTAAGGCACCAGCAGAAATTCGGTGGTGCGGCCTTCTTCGCTGACTTCCAGCGGCACGATGTAGCCAGGCAGCTTGATCTGCTGGCCATCCAGGCCTTTGACCACTGGCGCATCCGGCGCTTGCTGGCGCGCCGGTGGCGCCGACTCGGCAGACAGCGCGTTGCTCAGCTGCGACATGTCATGCAGCGGTGCCAGCTGCGGCGGGATGACCGGCGCGCCTTCCGGGATCAGCGCAGGCCAGTCGAGTTCTCGGGGCTCCGCCGCCCAGGTTTGGGCGGCGAACATCAGCAGGGTTAACAACAGCGCGCGGAGCATGGCGTTTTCTCAGAGGTGAATCGACAAGCCATCAGCCAGCGACTGCCGATAGGCGCGCCAGGCCGGCACGCTGCCCATCAGCAGCGCTGCGCCGAGGATGATAGCCAGCAACGTCCACTCGTGCGCGCTGGGCCAGGCCAATGGCAGGTACAACCCGTAGTTGGCCTGCACGTAACCTTGGGCAAGGGCGATACCGGCGTATAGCAGGCCAAGCCCGGCTACGATCCCGGCAGCCGCCAGCGCCAATGCTTCAAGCACCAGCAACCCAGCAATGTGCCAAGGCCGGGCACCCACCGAGCGCAAGATCGCCATCTCCCGGCGGCGCTCGTTGAGGCTGGTGAGGATCGCCGTGAGCATGCCGATCAAGCCGGTCAGCACGACGAACAGCGAGACCACGAACAGCGCCTGTTCGGCGGTGCCCATCAGGCTCCACAGCTCCTGCAGTGCCACCCCCGGCAAAATCGCCAGCAGCGGTTCGTTGCGGTATTCGTTGATCTCGCGCTGCAGGCTGAAGGTGGCGATCTTGTTGTTCAAGCCGAGCATGAATGCGGTGATCGCAGCGGGCTGCAGGTCCATGCCACGCGCCTGATCGGCACTGATGCGCCCGGCGCCACGGGCCGGCACGCCGTTGTGCCAGTCGATATGGATCGCCTCCATGCCTGCCAGGCTGATGTGCAAGGTGCGGTCGACCGGCGTGCCGGTGCGTTTCAGCACGCCGACCACGGTGAAGGGTTTGTCGTCGTGCTTGACCAGGCTGATCGCTGCTACGCCATGTGCCAGCACCAGCTTGTCGCCCAGCTTGTAGTGCAAGGCCTCGGCGACTTCTGCGCCAAGCACCACTTCGAACGGGTCGTCGGCAAACTCACGGCCTTGGCTCAGCGCCAGGTGCTGCCTGCGCCCATATTGATAGTGGCTGAAATAGTCGCCGGTGGTGCCCATCACCCGGTAGCCGCGGTGCGAGTCGCCTAGCGAAATAGGAATAGCCCACTTCACCCGCGGGTCCTGGGCGTAATGCTGGTAGCTGTCCCAGCGAATGTTGTTGGTGGCGTTGCCGATGCGGAACACCGAATACAACAGCAGGTTCACCGAACCTGAGCGGGCGCCGACGATCAGGTCGGTACCGCTGATGGTGCTGGCGAAGCTGGCGCGGGCTTCGGTACGCACGCGCTCTACGGCCAGCAGCAGGCACACCGACAGGGCGATGGCGAACGCGGTAAGAAAGGCGGTGAAGCGACGGTTGGCCAGGCTGGCCAGGGCAAGACGAAGCAGGTACATCAGGCCTCCCGGGGCTTGGCGGCGCGGTTGAGTTCGGCCAGTGAAAGGTGACGGTCGAACAGCGGCGCCAGGCTCTGGTCATGGCTGACGAACAACAGGCTGGAGCCAGCCGCCCGGCACTCGGTGAACAGCAGGCGGATGAACGCTTCGCGGGTGTCGGCGTCCAGTGCCGAGGTTGGCTCGTCGGCGATCACCAGTTCGGGCTGGCCGATCAGCGCGCGGGCCGCAGCCACGCGCTGCTGCTGGCCGATCGACAGGCTGTCAGCGCGCCGCGCAAGCATGGCCGGGTGGTCCAGGCCCAGGTGCGCAAGCAGCTCGGTGGCGGCCTGGTCGACACTGCCGTGACGCTGGCGCGCACGTTCGGCGCGGCTGCGCGAGAAGCGGCAGGGCAGCTCGACATTTTCGCGCACCGAAAGAAAAGGCAGCAGGTTGAACTGCTGGAAGATATAGCCGGTGTGGTCCACCCGGAAGCGGTCCCGGGCGCCTTGGCCCAACGCAGCGAGGTCCTGGCCGAGCAACCGGATACGCCCCTGGCCAGGCAAATGGACCCCGCCCAACAAGCCCAGCAAGGTGGTCTTGCCGCTGCCGCTGGGGCCTTTGAGGAACAACGCCTCACCGGCATCCAGGCGAAACGCCGGGATGTCCAGCAGTGTGGGCTGGTTGGGCCATGCGAACACCACGTCCTGCAGTTCGATCAACGGCAGGCTCATTCAGAACGCGACCATCGCTTTGGCGGGCGAGGTTTCCACGCCTTTCTGGCCGTTCGGGCCGATCAGCTGCACGTTGATTTTCTGTGTGGCGGGAAAAGCCTTGAACAGCGGCGCAAGGTCGAGCTGGGTGAGTTTCTCAGGTGCCGAGCAGTTCAGCTGATAATGGGCACCGATGTCGCTGTGCGGGTGGGTGTGTTCGTGCTCATCGCCGTCGTCATCTTTTACCGCATCACCGAACAGCGGGCTCTCAAGCTCCTGAGCGTCTTCCTTGCAGCCTGCGGCCGCCGCCAGGCCAAACAGTTTCAGCGGTTGTTCGAGCTGCTGGCGCACGGCAGCGACCTTGGCCTTGTCGGCATCAGTGCTGGCCGCGTGCTCGAAGCCGACCAGGTTCATTGCCGGGCTGTCCAGCTCCAGCTCCAGGGTGTTGCCGTCGAGCACGGCGTTGAGCTTGGCCACGCCATGCTCATGGGCACCGAGTGTGCCATGGGCGTGGTCGTGATCATGGTCGTCGTGGGCATGGGCAACGGCCAGGGGCAGCAGAGCGAAAGGCAGGGCGAGCAGCAGGCGACGCATTGACGACTCCAGGAGCGGGCTGGGAATGATTTGGTAATGTTATAACAACTTTTCTCTTGGCCGCCAGCCTGCGTGGCGCAGGTTTCATGTTGATGTAGCATGGCTCTATTGACCTGCTTGCAAGGAAAACATCGTGAGAATACGTGGACAGATCGGCAACTGGCCGGTGGACCTGACCCTCGAGCTGGAGCCGGCGGAGTGGGCACAGTTGGGGCGGCAGCTGGAAGTGCCCGTAGTTGCAGAAGCTACGTCGACGGCCATGCCGGCAGCGCCGCGTCAGGATGACGGGCAGTGGACCGCAGCGCGTGAGGTGCTGCGCGCGGCGGGGCAGATGAACGGGCCAGAATTGCTGGACCGGCTGGAAGGGCTGGCGGGCAGTACTGCGGCCGGCAAGCGGTTGCTGGTGCGGTTGCGGCACAGCAGTGAGGTGAAGGTAGAGAGTGGCGCGGATGCGCCGGTGTATCACTGGGTCGGATAAAGTTGCTGGCCTGTCCGGGCCTCTTCGCGGGGCAAGCCCACAGGTTGACCGTAGACCTGAGAACAGCGCGGTACCTGTGGGAGCGGGCTTGCCCCGCGAACGAGGGCGGAGCCCTCGCCTGATGCGAGGGTCAGAACAGGGCCGAAGACAGCCGGCGGCGGTAAACACCTACCAACGGATGGTCGCTACCTAGCAGCTCGAACACTTGCAGCAGCGCCTTTTGCGGCAACCCGTTCTCATACGCCCGGTTACGCTGGAACAGTTTCAACAGCCCATCCAGCGCCGCTTCATACTGCTGGCGCGCCAGTTGCTGAATGCTCAGCTGGTAGGCCGCTTCGTCATCCTGCGGGTTCTGCGCCAGGCGGCTTTTCAGGTCGGCCACTTCCGGCAGGCTCTCAGCCTGGCGCAGGAACGTCAGCTGAGCCTTGGCACCGGCCAGCGCCGCCTTGTGCTCGTCGGTCTTCACCGCATCCAGTACCACCTGGGCTTCACCCAGTTCGCCACGCTCTGCCAGGCAGCGGGCATACAAGATCAGCGCCTCGGCATTGCTGTTGTCTTCACCCAGCAGCACCTGCAGCAAGGCTTCGGCCTCGGCAAAACGGCTTTCGGCGAACAGCGCCTTGGCCTGCTCCAGTGGCGAAGCGGCCGGGGCGGCAGGCATTTGCACGTGCGGTTCGAGCATGGCGCGGATGCCCGACTCCGGCTGCGCACCGGCAAAGCCATCGACCGGTTGGCCGTCCTTGAACAGCACCACGGTCGGCAGGCTGCGAATGCCGAACTGGGCGACCACCTGCTGCTCCACGTCGCAGTTGATCTTGGCCAGCAGCAGCTCGCCCTGATATTCCTCGGTGATCTTCGCCAGCAGCGGCATCAGCGCCTTGCACGGCGCGCACCATTCGGCCCAGAAGTCCACCAGGACCGGCTTGTGGAAGGAGTTCTCGATGACCAGTTGCTGGAAGTTGGCATCGGTGGCATCGAAGATGTACGGCAGATCTTTACTAGGAGCTTGGCTCATCGCGACTCTCGCAAAACCGTGAATCGCACCACTATAAAGGCTCGCGGCTGGCGTGGTACAGGCTGACCCGGCGGAATTCGTGCGGCTCGGCCAGGTCCGGCAGGGTCAGCGCATCGAGCACGCCCAGTTGCCGGTACAGCGGGTGGCTGAAGTCGCGCACCCGCGAGTCGGCCACCAGGGCCTGGCGACCACGGCCCAGGAAGGCATCGAGCAGCGGCAGGTTGGCGCGGTCGTAGAGCACGTCGGCGACCAGGATCAGGTCGAAGCGGTCTGCCTCGGCGAAAAAATCACTGCTGTAGCCGAGCTCCACGCCATTGAGCAAGGCATTGAACTGGCAGGCTTGCAGCGCCAACGGGTCGAGGTCGCAGGCCACCACTTCGGTTGCCCCAGCCCGGGCAGCGGCAATCCCGGCAATGCCCGAGCCTGCGCCAAAGTCCAGCACGCGTTTGCCTGCAACCCACTCGGGGTGTGCGGCCAGGTAGCGGGCCATGGCCAGGCCGCTGGCCCAGCAGAAGCTCCAGTACGGCGGGTCTTCGAGAATGCGCCGGGTTTCTTCCATGCTGAAGGCGCGGTCCATGTTCTGGTCGTCGATCAGCCACAGCTTGAGTGCGCATTCCGGCAGCTCACTGACCACCAGGCGCGCTTCACCAATCAGGCCGCTGAGAGCCTGTTGCAGGGCAAGTGGCGCCACTTACGGTGCCTTTTCGAACTGCAGCGGGCCGGTGGTCTGGGTTTGCGCTTGCGTGATGCGCACCGGTGGCAGGTGCAGGATCAACTGCCCGGAGTTGCTGGCGCGGCCGCGCAGTTCCACCCTGGCGCCGGCCGGGAAGGCCTCAGGGTTGAAACGCAGCTGGTAGGGCAGGGCCTGGCCGGTCCCCGTCAGGGTGCTGCTGGCCAGCAACTGTTGCGGGCGGCCGCGCTCGTCGATCACCAGCAGTGCCAACTCCACGTTCGCGCCGGCGGGGATCGCCATCAAGGTCCCGCTCAGCTCGCGCTGGTAGGCCGGCAGGGGGCCGAGCGGCTGGGCTTTTTTCGCCACCTTGGCAGGTACGGGCGCGGGGGCTTGTTCAGTCTTGGGCCGGTCACTGCCGCAGGCAGTGAGCAAGGCGGCGCAGCACAGCACGGCGAGCGCTCGAAGATGCATGGGGTAGTCCTTCACGGGCAGAATTCTATGGATGTTAACCCCTTTGGCTTGTCTTGCCAGTGGGATGCGCTACCATGGCCCTCCCTTTTTTTGTTGCCTGCCACCATGCACTGTCCGTTTTGCGGTGCCAACGACACCAAGGTCATCGACTCGCGCCTGGTCGCCGAGGGCGAGCAAGTGCGCCGCCGTCGCGAATGCGTCGCCTGCGGTGAGCGCTTCACCACCTTCGAAACCGCCGAATTGGTACTGCCCCGGCTGATCAAGCAGGACGGTACCCGCCAGCCCTTCGACGAAGACAAGCTGCGTGCCGGCATGCAGCGCGCGCTGGAAAAGCGCCCGGTCAGTGTTGAACGCCTGGAGGCGGCGCTGGCGCATATCAAGAGCCGCCTGCGCGCCACCGGCGAGCGTGAGGTGAAGTCGCTGGTGGTCGGTGAGCTGGTGATGGCCGAGCTGCGCAAGCTCGATGAAGTGGCCTATATCCGTTTCGCTTCGGTGTACCGGCGCTTCCAGGACCTCGACGAATTCCGCGAAGAAATCGACCGCCTGGCCCGCGAGCCGGCTAAAGAGTGAGCATGCCGAGCCAGACCGCGATCCTCGACGCCCATTACATGGCCCGTGCCCTGGAGCTTGCCCGCAAGGGGGTGTACACCACCCACCCCAACCCGCGCGTGGGGTGCGTGATTGTTCGCGATGGTGAGGTGGTCGGTGAGGGCTGGCACGTGCGCGCCGGCGAGCCGCATGCCGAGGTGCATGCCCTGCGCCAGGCCGGTGAGCGTGCCCGCGGTGCCTGTGCCTATGTAACCCTTGAGCCGTGCAGCCATCATGGCCGCACGCCGCCGTGCGCCGAAGCGCTGGTGAACGCGGGCGTGGCGCGCGTGGTGGCCGCCATGCAGGACCCCAACCCTCAGGTCGCAGGCCAAGGCCTGCAACGCCTGGCGGATGCCGGCATCGAAGTCGCCAGCGGCGTGCTCGAAGCCGAGGCCCGCGCCCTCAACCCCGGGTTCCTGAAACGCATGGAACACGGCCTGCCATTCGTCCGCGCCAAGCTGGCCATGAGCCTGGACGGCCGCACCGCCATGGCCAGCGGCGAAAGCCAGTGGATCACCGGCCCCGCCGCCCGTTCTGCGGTGCAGCGCCTGCGTGCCCGCGCCAGTGTGGTGCTGACCAGCGCCGCCAGTGTGCTGGCCGACAACGCACGGATGACCGTACGCGGTGCCGAGCTGGGGCTGGATGAAGAGACCACCGCGCTGGCCCTGAGCCGCACGCCGCTGCGTGTGCTGATCGACGGCCGCCTGCGCTTGCCGCTGGATGCAGCGTTCTTCCGGGCCGGCCCGGCCCTCGTGGTGACCGGCCTGGGCAGCGATCCGCGCTACGCCGAAGCCGGCCACGAACTGCTGAGCCTGCCCGGTAGCGGCGGCCACGTCGATCTGCTGGCCCTGATGCAGGCGCTGGCGGCCCGCGGCGTCAACGAAATCCTGCTCGAAGCCGGCGCCGGCCTGGTCGGCGCCTTCGCCCAACAAGGCCTGGTCGACGAGTACCAGCTGTTCGTCGCCGGCACGTTCCTCGGCTCGCAGGCACGCCCATTGCTGGACTGGCCGCTGAGCAGGATGAGCGAAGCGCCACGGCTGAAAATCACCGAAATGCGCGCAGTGGGCGATGACTGGCGGGTCACGGCCATCCCTCTGCCGGCGCCCGGCGTATAATGCCGGGCTTGCCCCGCGCAAACCGTTTTTGAGGAAGACCCCATGTTCACCGGCATCATCGAATCCATCGGCACCATTCGCAGCATGACCCCCAAGGGCGGTGACGTGCGCGTCTACGTCGAGACCGGAAAACTCGACCTGGGTGACGTCAAGCTCGGCGACAGCATCGCCGTCAACGGCGTGTGCCTGACCGCCGTCGAACTGCCGGGTAACGGTTTCTGGGCCGACGTCAGCGTCGAGACCCTCAAGCGTACCGCCTTCATCGACCTCAAGAGCGGCAGCAAGGTCAACCTGGAAAAAGCCCTGACCCCGACCACCCGCCTGGGCGGCCACCTGGTCAGCGGCCACGTCGACGGCGTCGGCGAAATCATCTCGCGCGCCGATAACGCCCGCGCCATCCAGTTCCGCGTGCGTGCGCCCAAGGAGCTGGCCAAGTACATCGCCCACAAGGGTTCGATCACCGTCGACGGCACCAGCCTGACGGTCAATGAGGTCAATGGCGCCGAATTCGAGCTGACCATCGTCCCGCACACCCTGTCCGAAACCATCATGGCCGACTACCGCGCAGGGCGTCGGGTAAACCTTGAGGTCGACCTGCTGGCCCGTTACCTGGAGCGTCTGCTGCTGGGTGACAAGGCTGCCGAACCGAGCAAGGGCAGTGGCATTACCGAAAGCTTCCTGGCCGCCAACGGCTTCTTGAAATCCTGATTGAGAAGGGGGTGCCGCGTGGCGCTCAACAGCATCGAAGAACTGGTTGAAGACATCCGCCAGGGCAAAATGGTCATCCTCATGGATGACGAAGACCGCGAGAACGAAGGCGATATCATCATGGCGGCCGAATGCTGCCTGCCTGAGCACATCAACTTCATGGCCAAGCATGCCCGCGGTCTGATCTGCATGCCGATGACCCGCGAGCGCTGCGAAACGCTGAAGCTGCCGCTGATGGCTCCGCGCAACGGCTCGGGCTTCGGCACCAAGTTCACCGTCTCGATCGAAGCTGCCGAAGGCGTCACCACCGGCATTTCCGCTGCCGACCGTGCGCGTACCGTGCAGGCTGCTGCCGCCAAGGACGCCAAGGCCGACGACATCGTCAGCCCGGGCCACATCTTCCCGCTGATGGCCCAGCCCGGCGGTACCCTGGCCCGCGCCGGCCACACCGAAGCGGCCTGCGACCTGGCGCGCATGGCCGGCTTCGAGCCGAGCGGCGTCATCTGCGAAGTGATGAACGACGACGGCACCATGTCGCGCCGCGCCGAGCTGGAAGTGTTCGCCGCCGAGCACGGCCTGAAGATCGGCACCATCGCCGACCTGATCCACTACCGCATGATCCACGAGCGCACTGTGCAGCGCGTGTCCGAGCAGCCGATCGAAAGCGAGCTGGGCGAGTTCAACCTGGTCACCTACCGCGACGCGGTGGAAGGCGATGTGCACATGGCCCTGACCCTGGGCAAGATCTGCGCCGAAGAGCCGACCCTGGTGCGCGTGCACAACATGGACCCGCTGCGCGACCTGCTGATGGTCAAGCAACCGGGCCGCTGGAGCCTGCGCGCGGCCATGTCCGCCGTGGCCGAGGCCGGCAGCGGCGTGGTGCTGCTGCTGGGCCACCCGCTGGACGGCGACGTGCTGCTGGCGCACATCCGCGAAAGCGCCGGCGACGCCCCGACCAAGGCCCCGACCACTTACAGCACCGTCGGTGCCGGCTCGCAGATCCTGCGTGACCTCGGTGTGCGCAAGATGCGCCTGATGAGTTCGCCGATGAAGTTCAATGCGATATCCGGATTCGATCTGGAAGTTGTAGAATACGTGCCCTCCGAGTGACTTGAGGCGGCGCTTGCGCCCTCACGCTCGAGTCCAAACCCTCCCGAGGCCGCCAGTGCGCGGCCTCGCTCTTGAAGATGAGAACATCGGAATGACCCTGAAGACCATCGAAGGTACCTTCATCGCCCCCAAAGGTCGCTATGCTTTGGTGGTTGGCCGCTTCAACAGCTTCGTCGTCGAAAGCCTGGTAAGCGGTGCCGTTGATGCCCTGGTACGCCACGGCGTCAGCGAAAGCGACATCACCATCATCCGTGCCCCGGGCGCGTTCGAAATCCCGCTGGTGGCACAGAAAGTCGCCCAGCAAGGCGAATACAACGCGATCATCGCCCTGGGCGCAGTGATCCGCGGCGGTACCCCGCACTTCGAATACGTGGCGGGCGAATGCACCAAGGGCCTGGCCCAGGTGTCCATGGAGTTCGGCGTGCCGGTGGCCTTCGGCGTCCTGACCGTCGACTCCATCGAGCAAGCCATCGAGCGTTCCGGCACCAAGGCCGGTAACAAAGGTGCTGAAGCTGCCCTGTCCGCACTGGAAATGGTCAGCCTGCTGGCGCAGTTGGAGGCCAAGTGATTAGCGACGAAAGCGATCGTTTCAACCCGCGCGATCCAAAACCTGCGGATGCCGGCAAGCCATCGAAAAGCGCCAAGCGCCGCGAAGCCCGCAAGCTCGCGACCCAGGCCCTGTACCAATGGCACATGGCTCAGCATTCGCTGAACGAGATCGAAGCGCAGTTCCGGGTCGATAACGATTTTACCGATGTCGACGGTGCCTACTTCCGCGAGATCCTGCATGGGGTCCCGGCGATCAAGGGCGAAATCGACAGCGCACTGAAGCCGTGCATGACCATGACCCTCGAAGAACTCGACCCGGTCGAGCTGGCCGTGCTGCGCCTGTCCACCTGGGAGCTGATCAAGCGGGTCGACGTACCGTACCGCGTTGTGATCAACGAAGGCGTGGAACTGGCCAAGGTTTTCGGCGCCACCGACGGCCACAAGTTCGTCAACGGCGTGCTGGACAAGCTGGCACCTTCGCTGCGCGAAGCAGAAGTCAAGGCGAACAAGCGCTGATCCTGGCGCTGTCGAGCCATGGGTGAGTTCGAGCTGATCAACCACTACTTTGCCGCCGCGCCCTGTGCGCAGGGCGGTGAGGGCGTGGCCCTGGGTATCGGCGACGACTGCGCCTTGCTCGACCTTCCCCCCGGCGAGCAACTGGCGGTGTCCACCGACACCCTGGTGGCCGGGGTGCACTTCCCCGCGGTCTGCGACCCGTGCCTGCTTGGCCAGCGTTCATTGGCCGTGGCGGCCAGCGACCTGGCGGCCATGGGTGCCCAGGCCATCGGCTTCACCCTCGCCCTGACCCTGCCCGATGTCGGCCCTGACTGGCTCGCAGCCTTTGCCGACGGCCTCAGCCGCATGGCCGAGCGTTGCCGCATGAGCCTGATTGGCGGCGACACCACACGCGGCCCCCTGAGCATTACCGTCACCGTGTTCGGTCGCGTGCCGGCCGGTCAGGCCCTGCGCCGCAGCGGTGCGCGGCCGGGCGACCTGCTGTGTGTCGGTGGCGT
Source organism: Pseudomonas sp. P39-UII1 (assembly GCF_039672635.1). Lineage (NCBI taxonomy): Bacteria > Pseudomonadati > Pseudomonadota > Gammaproteobacteria > Pseudomonadales > Pseudomonadaceae > Pseudomonas > Pseudomonas sp. P39-UII1. Next base: position 97,649 of record NZ_JBDFPP010000012.1, on the reverse strand, counting down.
GCTGGGCAAGGCGGCAGGTGCGTTGCCACTGGTGCTGGGCGAGCGCGAAGCGCCGGCCGAGCAGGCCGAGCCGCTGCTGGCCCATTACTGGTCGCCGCTGCCGCAGCTCGACCTCGGCCTGCGTTTGCGCGGCCTGGCCACGTCGGCGCTGGACATTTCCGATGGCCTGCTGGCCGATTGCGGCCATATCGCCAAGGCCTCCAGGGTCGCGCTCGAGGTGAACCAGGCGCAGGTGCCAGTGTCTCCTGCACTAGAGGCGTTTCTCGGTCGCGAAGCGGCGGTGCGGGCGGCGCTCACCGGTGGCGACGACTACGTGCTGGCATTCACCTTGCCGCCCGAGGCCCTTTCAGCCCTGGCCGATGCCGGCGTGCATGTGATCGGCCGGGTGTGCGAAGGGCAGGGCGTCATCCTGCGTGACCCGCAGGGCCAGGACATCACCCCCGTACAGCGGGGCTATCAACACTTTAGGGAGACACCGTGACCGACCACCCGAACCAGGTGCCTGCGGAGTTCGTTCCGCCATCGGTCTGGCGCAACCCGTGGCACTTCATCGCCTTTGGCTTCGGCTCTGGCACCCTGCCCAAGGCCCCCGGTACCTGGGGGTCGATGGTGGCCATTCCGTTCATCCCGCTGTGGCAGATGCTGCCCGATTGGGGGTACTGGCTCCTGTTGGGCGTGACCATGCTGTTCGGCTTCTGGCTGTGCGGCAAGGTGGCGAATGACTTGCGTGTACACGACCATGAAGGCATTGTCTGGGACGAGATGGTCGGCATGTGGATCACCCTGTGGCTGGTGCCCGAAGGGTGGCAGTGGATCCTCGCTGGGTTCCTGATGTTCCGCTTCTTCGACATCCTCAAGCCGTGGCCGATTCGCTGGATTGATCGCCACGTGCACGGCGGTGTCGGCATCATGCTCGACGATATCCTGGCCGGTGTCTTTGCCTGGCTGGGCATGCAGGTTCTGGTGTGGGCGGTTGGCTGAGACAGGGAGCGCTTTGATGGCCATACGGACTGTGCTGCTGGCAATGATGCTTGGCCTTGCCCCATGGGTGGCGGCGGCGGAGGGGACGCCGAAGCAGGTCCATCTGGTCAGCGAAGAATGGCTCGACTACACCAATGCCGATGGCAGCGGCGTAGCCTGGGACGTGCTGCGCAAGGTGTTCGAGCCAGCAGGGGTCAAGGTGGTGGCGCAAAGCGCGCCTTACAGCCGGGCAGTTGGGCTGGTCAAGCGCGGCGAGGCCGATGCCTGGGTCGGCTCGTACAAGGATGAGAACGAAGACAACCTCTACCCACGCTGGCACTTCGACATGGACCATATCTATGCCTTGGGCCTTGCCAGCAAGCCTGTGCCAACCCTGAACACCGTCGGCCAGTACCGCCTGGCATGGGTACGCGGCTATGACTACAGCAGCTACCTGCCGAACGCCAAGACCTTCCGCGAGATCCAGCGCCGCGAGGGCATCTTGCCGATGCTCGAGCATGATCGGGTGGACTTCTACATCGATGCACTGACCGAGGTGGACTACGTGCTCGGCCAGAGCCCCCAGCCCGAGCGCTTCCGCCGCACCCACGTGGCCGAACTGCCGCTGTACCTGGCGTTCGCCCGCAACGACCAGGCCAGGGCCTTGCGAGACCTGTTCGACCGGCGCATGGACGAGCTGGTGCGCAGTGGCGAGCTGCGGCCGATTTTCGAGCACTGGAAACAGCCGTATCCATTCGCTACCGACAGCCAGCCGCAGTGATGCCACCCTGCTCAGCATCGAACTTTTCGATCTTAAGCCACGGTATTCAACGAGCGCGCAGCCGCCGACCTGCTGATACAATCGCTTCACGAGAAATTTCCTACTTATCCAGGAGCACAACGTGCCCGTCGTCTTTGTTGCCGCCTCTAAACTCCCGACGCCTTTTGCGACTTTCACCATGCATGGCTTTCTCGAAGAAGCCACCGGCCGTGAGCACGTGGTGCTCAGCCTGGGTGATATTGCCGACGGCGAGCCGGTGCTGGGGCGCCTGCACTCCGAGTGCCTGACCGGCGATGCCTTGTTCAGCCAGCGTTGCGACTGCGGCTCGCAACTGGAAGCCGCTTTGCAGGCGATCGCCCGTGAAGGCCGTGGTGTGCTGCTGTACCTGCGCCAGGAAGGCCGTGGCATTGGTTTGTTGAACAAGATCCGCGCCTACGAGCTGCAGGACGGTGGTGCCGACACCGTCGAGGCCAACGAGCGTCTGGGCTTTGCCGCCGACCAGCGTGATTACGCGATCTGCCTGCCTATGCTTGAGCACCTGGGCGTGAAGTCGCTGCGCTTGATGACCAACAACCCGCGCAAGGTCAAGGCGCTGACCGACATGAACATCAAGGTCGCCGAGCGCGTGCCGCTGCACACCGGCCACAACCCGCACAACCGCTACTACCTGGCCACCAAGGCCGACAAACTGGGCCACATGCTGGGTAACGAGCACCAGGGCGAGGTGCCCCAGGCGTGACCCGGGGCGAGGTGAAGCGGCGCCTGGCGCTGGCCTGGTGGCAATACCTGGCGGTCGGCGTGGTGCCGCTGCCGGTCATGGCCTGGGCCTTTGGTGGTGGCGATGCGCTGATCCCGGTGCTGGCCATGCCGCTGTTCATCGCGGGCGCGGCGACCATGTTCCTGAGCCTGCCGCGCTTTGGTGCCTACAAACGTTCTTTGATTGCGGCCTCCAAGGTCATGGGCACTGCTGAAGAGCCCGAGGCCTGGATCGAGTTGGCGCGGGTGCGTCGTATGGCGATGCTGTACGCCTGTTTCCCTGCCTGGGTGGCCGCGCTGTCGGTGCTGGTGGGGCTTGAGGCGGTTCCGCAGATCCTCCTGGCGCTGTCCACCGTGGTCATCCTTTACCTCTACCGCATTCCGCGTCAGCTGGGCTGATGCGCATCCTGCTCTGCCTGCTGACGCTGCTGGCCTGCACCGCCCGGGCTGGCGAGCCCTTGCGGGTGGTCAGCCTCGCGCCCTCGATGAGCGAGATCATGCTTGAACTGCACGCCGATGACCTGCTGGTGGGCGTGCTCGATGGCGGCGAGCGGCCAGCGGCGCTGCGCAACCTGCCTTCGGTGGGGCGCCAGGGGCAACTGGACATGGAGCGCTTGCTGAGCCTCAAGCCGGACCTGTTGTTGTTCTGGCCTGGCAGCGTGGTGCCGGCCCAGCGCGATCAGCTCAAGCGCCTGGGCATTGCCATGTATAGCGCCGAACCCCACACCCTTGACCAGCTACTCGAACAGATCGAGGCCATTGGCGTGCGGGTCGGGCGGGCAGAGCAGGGGCGGCGCTACGTGACGGGCTTGCGTGAGCGCTTGGCGCAGTTGCGCCAGCAGTATCGGCGCGAGCAGCCGCTGCGGGTGTTCTATCAGGTCTGGGACCGGCCGTTGTACACCTTGGGTGGGCGCCAGGTGGTCAGCGACGCCTTGGTGGTGTGCGGGGCGCGCAACATATTTGCCGACTTGAGCCAGCCGGCCCCGCAGGTGAATGTCGAGTCGGTGCTGCTGCGTGATCCGCAGGTGATCCTTGCCGGCGATGCGGCGCAGCTTGCCAGCTGGAAGGCCTGGCCACGCCTCAGTGCGGTGGCCAGTAACAGCTTGTTGGTGGTGCCGGACAAGGGCCTGGAGCGGCCCAGCGGGCAAATGATCGAAGCCACTGCCCGCCTGTGCGCGTTGCTTGCGGCTAAAGCGCCGGTGTCCAGGTGACGCTGAACAGCGCTGTGCGGCCTTCTTCGCGGTAGCCGTAGCTGGCGCCTTCGTAGCTGTACAGTGCGCGGCTGTAGCCCTTGTCCAGCAGGTTGTCCAGCTTCAACTCCAGTTTCACCTCATCCGTCGCAGCCCAGCTGCCACGCAGGCCCAGCAGGCCGTAGCCACCCAGGCGATTGCGGTTGGCCTCGTCGTCGTAGCTGGCGCTGACGGCTTGCCAGCTGCCGCCGACGGTAAAGCGCTCGAACTGCCGGTCCAGATCCAGGCTCAAGGTGCGCCGGGCGCGGCGGGCGAGGGTGTGGCCGCTGTCCCGATCACGCGGGTCGATCAACGCCAGGCCGAGCTGGCTGCGCCACTCACCCCACTGCTGATCCAGGGCCATTTCAAAGCCGTTGATGCGTGCCGAGGCAACGTTACGCGGGATCGAGTCCTGCCCGAAGATGATCGCATCGCGCAAATCAGTGCGGTACAGCGAGGCTTCCAGGCGGCTGTCGTGGCTCAGTTGGCTGCGCCACTGCAGCTCGTAACTCTTCGAGTGCTCCGGGTCCAGGTTCGGGTTGCTGAACTGTGGGTAATACAGGTCGTTGAAGGTCGGGGCGCGGAAGCCTTCGCTGTAGGACAGCAGCACATCGTTGTGCGCGTTCAACGGTACGGTGACGCTGCCGCTCCAGGTGGTCTGGCCGCCGAACTGCTGGTTCTGGTCGCGGCGCACGCCGAGCTCGGTGGAGAAGTGCTCGCCACTGAAGCGGTGCTGGATGAAGGCGGCGCGGTTCCAGCGGCTGTCCTCGGTGAAGTCGGTGCTGCCGTGCACGCGGTCCTCGTACCAGTCGCCACCCACCAGCAGGTTGTGCTGCTCGGTCAGGGCCAGGTCGTTCTGCCAGGTGACCTGGTCGCGATAGGTGTTGAACACCGAGCGTTCGGCGCTCAGCTTGTCGCGCTTGTCATCCCGGTTTTCGCTGTGGCCCAGCTCCAGGCGGGAATGCCACGCGTCGGTAAGCTGGGCGTCGAAGTAAGTGCCGATGCTACTGACGCTGAAGTCGGTGTAGGGCTTTTGCCCGAAGCTTTCAAACGTCACCGGGTCAAAGCCGCCGAATGGGTTGTCGTACTCACTGCGGCCACGGCTGTCGAGCAGGTTCAGGCCCGCTTCAAAGCGTTCGCCAAAGGTGCGGCTCAGGCTCAGGTTCAGCGATTTGTTGCGGTAGGCATCGTGGTCGCCATCGCTGGCGAAGGACGGCCCGGTGGCGTCGATGCCGGCCGTTTCGTCCAGGCTGGCGCCCAGGTTGAAGCGCGTGGCGCCGTCACCGCCGGACAGGCCCAGGCTGCGTTGCCAGGTGTGGTTGCTGCCGGCGGCCAGGCGCAGGCGCGGTTGCAGGCCGGGGCCAGTGCTGCGGCGGGTGAAGATCTGGATCACGCCGCCGATGGCATCGCTGCCGTAGACCGCCGAGCGTGAGCCGCGCAGTACCTCGACGCGTTCGATCTGTTCGACATCGAGAAACTGCAGGCCGCTGTCGCCGGAGGTGGCATTGGCGATGCGCACGCCATCCACCAGCACCAGGCTCTGGGCGGCCTTGGTGCCACGGATGAAGATACCCGGCAGGCTGCCGCGGCCCCCGGTGGGCGCAACTTGTACGCCCGGTACTCGGCTGAGCAGGTCGGTGACGCTGGTGGGTTGCAGGCGGTCGATGTCGCTGCGGGTGAAGACAGTGTTGGCTGCGCTGGTGGCGGTTCGGGATTCGACCTGGCGGTTGGCGCTGATCAGCACGTCAGGGAGTTTCAGGGCGTCATCGCGGGCAGGTTCTGCTGCTACGGCAGCGGCGGGGACACAGAGCAAGGCGGCAAAGGTCGGGATCTTCATCGGTTTTTCCAAAGCATTCGCGGGACAAGCCCGCTCCCACGGGTCATGCGCTGAACCCTGTAGGAGCGGGCTTGCCCGCGAAAGGGCCGCAATGCGGCCCCGAGGATTACAAGCCGAGCTTAGCCATGCGGGCCTTCACCGAGGCTTCGATCCCGGCAGCGTCCAGCCCACACTCAGCCAGCATCTGCGCAGGCTTGGCATGCTCGACATAGATGTCCGGAAGCCCCAGGTGCAGTAGCGGCTTGATCACGGCCTGGCTGGCCAGGAATTCACCGACGGCAGCGCCCGCGCCGCCCATGATGGCGTTCTCTTCGAGGGTAACCAGCAGCTCATGGCTGGCAGCCAGTTCGAGTACCAGCGCCTCGTCCAGCGGCTTGACGAAGCGCATGTCGACCACGGTGGCGTTGATCTGCTCGGCCACCTGCAGCGCTTCGGCCAGTTGCACACCAAACACCAGCAGGGCGACTTTTTCACCCTGGCGGCGGATGACGCCCTTGCCGATCTCCAGGGGTTCCAGGTCGCCGCTGATCGGTGCGTTCGGGCCCGTGCCGCGTGGGTAGCGCACCGCCGCTGGGCCGTTGTACAGGTGCCCGGTACTGAGCATCTTGCGCAGTTCGTTCTCGTCGCTCGGCGTCATCACCAGCATGCCTGGGATGCAGCGCAGGTACGACAGGTCGTAGCTGCCGGCGTGGGTCGGGCCGTCTTCGCCGACCAGGCCTGCACGGTCGATGGCGAACAGCACGTCGAGGTTCTGCACCGCCACGTCGTGGATCAGCTGGTCGTAGGCGCGCTGCAGGAAGGTCGAATAGATCGCCACCACCGGCTTGCTGCCTTCGCACGCCATGCCTGCAGCCAGGGTAACGGCGTGCTGCTCGGCGATGGCGACGTCGAAGTAGCGCTCCGGGAAGCGCTCGCTGAACTCGACCAGGTCGGAGCCTTCCTTCATCGCCGGGGTGATGCCCACCAGCCGGTTGTCGGCCGCGGCCATGTCGCACAGCCACTGGCCGAACACTGCGGAGTACTTCGGCCCGCTGGCCTTCTTCGGCGCTGCCGGCTTGTCGGCAGGCTCGAGTTTGGTGATGGCGTGGTAGCCGATCGGGTCGATCTCGGCCGGCGCGAAACCTTTGCCCTTTTTGGTCACCACATGCAGGAACTGCGGGCCCTTGAGGTCACGCATGTTGCGCAGGGTGGCGATCATGGTGGGCAGGTCGTGGCCGTCGATCGGGCCGATGTAGTTCCAGCCCAGCTCTTCGAACAGGGTGCCGGGGACCAGCATGCCCTTGGCGTACTCTTCGGTGCGGCGGGCGATTTCCCAGGCGCCGGGCAGGCGCGACAGCACCTTCTTGCTGCCCTCGCGCATGCTCGCGTAGGTGCGGCTGGAGAGAATCTTGGCCAGGTAGTTGGACAACCCACCGACGTTGCGCGAAATCGACATGTCGTTGTCGTTGAGGATAACGAGCATGTCGGCGTTGACTTCCTGGGCGTGGTTCAACGCCTCGAAGGCCATGCCGGCGGTCAGGGCGCCGTCGCCGATGACCGCAATCGACTTGCGTGCACTGTTTTGCAGGCGGGCGGCAATCGCCATGCCCAGCGCTGCGCTGATCGAGGTGCTGGAGTGGCCCACGCCGAAGGTGTCGTACTCACTCTCGCTGCGGCGCGGGAAGGCGGCGATGCCGTCCTTCTGGCGCAGGCTGAGCATGCGGTTACGCCGGCCGGTGAGGATCTTGTGCGGGTAGGCCTGGTGGCCAACGTCCCACACCAGCCGGTCGTCCGGGGTGTCGAAGACGTAGTGCAGGGCGATCGTCAGCTCGATGACGCCCAGGCCGGCGCCAAAGTGCCCACCGGTCTGACCCACGGTGTAGAGCAGCTCCTGGCGCAACTCGTCGGCCAGGGTCTCCAGGTCGGCTTCGGCCAGCCGGCGCAGGCCGGCAGGCGTGTCAGCGCGGTCGAGCAACGGCGTGACCGGGCGTTCGCGGGGGATCTCTTGAAACGTCGTGGGCATCAGGCGAGTCGTTATAGATGTTAAGACGCGGCAGTTTACCCCATTGTGGGAAATACTGCCCATTCAGGCGGGTGTGGGATTGGGCCGCAAGGCGGCCGCAATCAATGGCGGCGTTCGACGATGTAGCGCGCCAGCGCCCGCAGGGGTTCTGCGTTTTCACCCAAGCCTTGCAGTGCGTCCAGCGCCTGGTCGCGCAGTTCGATTGCATAGGCTTTGGCAGCCTCCAGGCCGAGCAGGGCCGGGTAGGTCGGTTTGTCACGGGCTATGTCTGCGCCCTGTCGCTTGCCAAGGGTGGCGGTATCGCTTTCCACGTCGAGGATGTCGTCCTGAACCTGGAATGCGAGGCCGATGGCCTGTGCATAAATCTGCAGGGCATCCAGCTGAGCCTGCTCGGCGCGGCCGCTGGCCAGGGCGCCCAGGCGCACGCTGGCTTCGATCAGCGCGCCGGTCTTGTGCCGGTGCATGAATTCGAGTGCCTGCTGGTCCAGCTTGAGGCCTACCGAACCGAGGTCGATGGCCTGCCCGCCGACCATACCGGCCGGGCCGGCCGCTTTGGCCAGCGCCTGGACCATGGCCAGGCGGATGCTGTCGGGTTGCGGGCTCAGGCGTGGGTCGAGCAGGGCGCTGAACGCCAGGCTCTGCAGGCCGTCGCCAGCAAGGATGGCGCACGCTTCATCGAACGCCTTGTGGGTGGTCGGCTGTCCACGGCGCAGGTCATCGTCGTCCATGGCCGGCAGGTCGTCATGCACCAGCGAATAGGCGTGGATCAGTTCCACTGCGCAGGCGGCGCCGTTGGCCTGTTCGGCCGGCACACCCAGCGCCTCGCAGGCGGCATAGGCCAGCAGCGGGCGCACGCGCTTGCCGCCGTTCATCACGCTGTAGCGCATGGCGGCGTACAGGCGCTCGAGTTCTTTGGTCGGTGCGATGAACAGCGGTTCGAGGGCGGCGTCAACGCGGGCCTGGCTGCTGGCCTGGTAGGCGCTGATCATGCCTCTGGCTCCGCATCGAAGGGCTGCGCGGCGAGCTCGCCGTCACGCTCCAGCAAAATCTGTACTTTCTGTTCGGCCTGGGCCAACGCACCTTGGCAGTCGCGGGTCAGGGCAATGCCCTGCTCGAAGGCGGCAAGCGAGTCTTCCAGCGACAACTCGCCGTTCTCCAGGCGCTCGACCAGTGCTTGCAGGTCTGCGAGGGATTGCTCGAAATCGATGGAGGCTTTTTTGCGGGCCATGGCGACAGGTCTCGGTAGCGGTTCAGAACGGCGCGACACTAGCAGAGCGGGGCGGGGGGAGCAAATTGCAGGTTCGGTGAGGTTGAATTTACGGGCCTCATCGCCGGCAAGCCGGCTCCCACAGATACCGTGCTGGTAGTGAGTAAAGCGCAGAAACCTGTGGGAGCCGGCTTGCCGGCGAAAGGGCCGCATAGCGGCCCCATGCATTCGATCAGGCGAGCTCAGCTTCCAGCTCCACCATCGCCTCGCGGCAGCGCGCCAGCTCTGCAATGGTCAGCACCGGCAGGTTGTATTGCCGCGCATACACCGCCACCTGCTCGCCACGGGCCATGCTGCCGTCGGGGTTCATCAGTTCGCACAGCACGGCCGCCGGGCGCAACCCGGCGAGGCGGGCCAGGTCCACCGAACCTTCGGTATGGCCACGGCGGGCAAGCACGCCACCATCACGCGCGCGCAACGGGAACACATGGCCGGGGCTGACGATATGGCGTTGTTCCGCCGTCGAGCGCAGTGCCGCTTCGATGGTAGTGATGCGGTCCTGGGCAGAAACGCCCGTGCTGACGCCTTCGGCGGCTTCGATGGTGACGGTGAAGCCGGTGCCATGGCGAGCCTGGTTGTTCTGCACCATTGGTGCCAGCTGCAGGGCATCGACGGTGGCTTCGTCCAGGCACAGGCAGACGATGCCGCTGCAGTCGCGAATCATCATGGCCATGGTCTGCAAAGACAGGTTTTCGGCAGCGGCAACGATGTCCGCTTCGTCCTCGCGGTCGTCATCGTCGAGCAGCAGCACGGGGCGGCCGGCCTGGAAGGCGGCAATGGCGGCGGAAACATTGGGGAATTGCTGGTGATGCTTGGGGGACATGAAACGCTCCTCGTGATTGATCGATGAACGTCTCGGGGCGAACAAAATGCGCGCGCAAGGGCGCCCGAATGGCCCTTGGCTGACGCCTTCTTTCATCCGGACTATGACCGTCGGCTCTGGAGTCGCACCAGATCTGCTGACCCCCGGCATGGCCGGGGCGCTCGCGGGCTCATCTTTCGATTTACCGCCGGTGGGGACTTTCACCCCGCCCTGAAGACCCGCCAAGCATACAGCACAGTGCCACACTGCTGGCAACCCACGGGGCTAAGACTTTAGGCGACCTGCATGGCGGGCACGTTCTATTCGGAATCGACCTCAGGGACACTCTTCAGGCCGCCGCAACTGACATTTTTACCAGTTGCCCAGGTTATAGGCCTGGCGCTAAATGACCCAAACCCATCGTCCTTGACGGTTGATTTTCCATCTCCATCAATAGGCTGCTGGCGAAGCCGTACTGTGCCGAGGCGTCATATGAGCAAAGATCTTGCATCCCTGGCCAAGCGGATCAAGAAGTTGGAGGGTGTGGATATCTCGAAGGCTTCGCTGGCTGATAAGTTGGAGAGTTATATCGACGGGCCAGAGGGGCTTGTATATCTAATTTTCAATTTGGCCCCGCACACTGATCAAGACTGGTCGGAATTAGAAACAATCCAGGACTTCCTCAACATCATCCCGGAGGCGAATCTTTAGTTTCGAAAACGGTGAACCCCCTGTGGGAGCGGGTTCACCCGCGAGAAGGCCAGCGCAAATCCTACTGGGACATGCCTTCTATCACCTTCTTGAGCGAAGCCGGCAACATCGGCCCATGCCCCAGTCCCTCGAACCGCTCGTAGCGCACCTGCAGCCCTGCCACCTTGGCCAGGTCCGCCGCCAGCTCACGCGCCGGCCGCTCCACGTCGCCCTTTACCTGGGCCCGCGGGTTCGCCGGTTCATCACTTCCTCGCATCAGCATCAGCGTCGGGCGGTGATCACCCAGGCGCCCCTGCAGCCCCTGCGCTTCACCAACGATCACGCCGTCATGCCACCAGAGCGACGGGCTTGCCGCGGCGTAGTCACTGAATGCCCCAGGCCGGGTGAACAGCGCATGCAACACCGCCAGCCCACCATACGAATGCCCCCACAGCGTCTGCCGTTGCGGGTCGATTGGCGCCACGCCGGCCACCATCGGCCGCATGCGCTGTGTCAGCAGGTCGAAGAACGCATCCACGCCGCCGCTCGGCAGGCCGGTCAGCGGGTCGCGCTGCTCGGCCTGCCCGGCAATCGCCGGGGTGTAGTCATACGTCCGCCCTGCGCGCTCGATGCGCTGCTCGGTCTGGTAACCCACCGCTACCAGCAGTGGTGCCTGGCCGGCTGCCAGTTTGCCTAGCAATGCACTGTCCAGGGCGCCCAATGCGGCATTGCCGTCGAGCATCCACAGCACCGGGTAACCTGCGGCGGGTGCGGGGCGGTCCGGTTTGCCGATCCACAGGCGGTAATGGCGCTGGCCATCGGCCGAGTCCAGGTCGAGGTGGCTGAAGCGGTAGGCCAGGTCCTGGCGCTGCAGCAGGGACGTGTCCATCTTCTGCTCGCGCTCGGGCTGTGCCAGGGCAACCGGAGCCGCAAGGGCCAGCGCCAAAGCCAGGGGCAGGTAAATCTTGCTCATCAGGCGTCTCATCAGGGCTTTGCAGGGGCGCAAGGCGGGAGAACCAAGATGATAATCAGTCCTGATTGAGCGTAAAGCGCATTAACTTTCTAAACATTCCTGGGCCATAGGTAGCACCAGATGCAGGCAAAGGCCGGGGTGGCCATTGCTTGCCCACAGCCGACCGCCTTGCAGTTCGATCGCGCGGCGGGCAATGGCCAGCCCCAGGCCGAAGCCTGCGCCGCTGTCGGGCAGGCGTTGGTAAGGTTTGAAGATGCGTTCCAGGTCCGCTTGAGGTACGCCGGGGCCCTGGTCGCTCAGGCGCAGGTGCCAGCTGTCGCCTTCACGCCAGCCATCCAGGCTGACCCGGCCGTCGGCGGGCGAGTGACGAATGGCATTGCGCAGCAAGTTTTCCAACGCCTGGGCCAGGCTGTCCAGGTGCACCTGGACCCGGCAATCGGGGCCGAGCGAGCAGGGCAGGCGCTCGGCGGCCCAGCCGCTTTCGAAGCAGGCGTCCTGGGTTAACGCTTCCCACACCGACACCATCAGCACCGGCTCGGTGGGTAGCTGCGGCTGCTCGGTGTCCAGCCAGGCAAGGTCCAGGGTGTCCTCGAGCAGCTTCTGCATGTCGTTTACCTCGTGCTCCAGGCGCTCGCGCAACTGGGCCGGTGGCAGGTGGCTGTCGTGGGCGATGCGCAGCCGCGCCAAGGGTGTACGCAGCTCGTGGGACAGTGTGCGCAGCAGCAGGCGTTGTTGATCAAGGCTTTGGCGCAGGCGGCCGGCCATGTGTTCGAAGGCTTGCGCCAGCTCACCCAGTTCATCACGGCGTTTCTGCAAAGGCAGGCCAGGGGTGTCCAGATCATCCGCGCGCAAGGCGTCGGCGCGGTCGCGCAACCGGTTGAGCGGCACCACAAGGTGTCGATAAATCGCCAGGCCCAGCAGCAATGCCAGCACCGTAGGTGCTACGCCATGGGTGATGACGTGGGTCCAGGGTGTCAGGCCCGTGGGCAACAGCCGTTCTGGCAGCTGCATGACCAGCCGACCGTCCTCGGGGTGCTGCGGGAACTCGATGCTGACGTAGGGCAGTTCATCCTGCAGCCGCCGGCTCATCGGCCAGTCGAGTTTGCGCATGAAGGTCAGGTGGCTGGCCTCCTCGGCGCTTAGCGGCGTAGTGCCAAGGCTTTGCAGGTGCGGGCCGACCAGCCCCACCCAGGTGTCTTCGGCGTGCGCCAGCTTACTGCGCAAGGCTTCTGCGCCGGCCGCCCCACCTTGGCGCCAGGCCTGTTCGGCCTGCTGCGCATAACGCGCCAGGTAATCCTGGTCGGCCTGGGACAAAAAATAGGTACTGCGCTCTACCGACAGGCCCCAGGTCCAGATCAGCCAGGTCAACAGCAGGCAGAAGCTGACTTGCAGCGCCGCCAGTTTCCACAGCAGAGGGTGTCGGCGCATCACGCTTTTTCCGTGTCGACCAGGATGTACCCCTGGCCGCGCACGGCCTGGATCTGTACATGCTGGGCGCCGATATCGGCTAGCTTGCGACGCAGGTTGCACACATGCACATCCAGGCCGCGGTCCAGACGTGTGTACGCACGATGCAAGACGGTCTGGTAAAGAAATGCTTTGCTCAAGGCCTCGCCCGGGTGGGCGCTGAGGGTGGCCAGCAAGCGGAATTCTGAGCTGGTAAGGCCGGCAGTTTTGCCGTGGTGAACGACATCGTGGTGGTCCTGGTCGAGGGTCACCCGGCCCGCTTCAGTTTGCAGCAGCGCCCCGCGGCCAAAGGCGACGCGCCTTAGCAGTGCATCCACACGTGCATCCAGTTCGGCCAGGCTGAACGGTTTGGGCAGGTAATCGTCCGCGCCGCGGGTAAAGCCACTGATGCGGTCCTGCTCGGCCCCCAGCGCCGACATCAGCATCACCGGGACTGCCTGGTGGCGGCGTAGCTCATCAAGCAGGCTGAGGCCGTCAAGGCCTGGAAGCATGATGTCCAGCAACACCAGGTCGAAGCGGCTGTGCTGCACCGCGCTCAACGCCTGAGTGCCGGTGGCGCGCGCGGTTACCTGAAAGCTGCGGTTGAGGAAGTGGCGCTGGAGGTCCTCACGCAAGCGTGGGTCATCTTCGACGAGCAGGAGTGAGGTTGGCATGGGGCAGTCTTGAATGAGAATTTGTATCAGTTATCGATCATCCCATTGCGGGCAGGGGGAGGGCAATCGCCCTGTGCGAGGCGCATGTGTTAAGAAGGTTAATCCTGCTGCACCTCAGGATTTGCTCCGGTATCGTTCGCAAAAAGCAACGTATTTCGTTTGCGATTAAATATCATTTGGGCGATAGGTGCGTCATGAGCGGTTTCAAAGGTGTGGGGAGCCCGCAACGGGTTCGGGGATGGCTGGTACTGGGGTTGCTGGCGCCGTTTTCGTTGTCGGCACTGGCTGAAACGGTAGCGACGCAGTCTGCGGCTGCGGACACCTCGCTCGATCTGCCGGCATTGACCATCGAAGGCAACCGCCTGTACGACATGCTGCCCTCGGAGCAAACCGGTGGCTACAGCGTCGACGCTGCAACCGTAGGCACCAAGACCCCAGCGTCGCTCAAAGAGATCCCGCAGTCCGTCACCGTCTACACCCAGGACTACATCAAAGACCGCCAATTCGTGCACCTGGATGACCTGGCCAAATACACGGCGGGCCTACGCACGCTGACCAACGACAGCGGCCGTTCGTCGATCTACGCCCGTGGCTACGAGTACAGCGAGTTCAACATCGACGGCCTGCCCGCGCCTATGGCGAGCATCTTCGGCACCGTGCCGTCGCTGGCGGCCTTCGACCGTGTCGAGATCATGCGTGGCCCGGCTGGCTTGTTCAGCAGCACCAGTGAACTGGGCGGCATCGTCAACATGGTGCGCAAGCGTCCGACCGCCGAGTTCCAGGGCCACGTCGAAGCGAGCTACGGCACCTGGGACACCAACCACGAAGAAATCGACCTGGGCGGGCCGCTGGATGACGCTGGCCGAGTGCGTGGCCGTTTCGTTGCATCACGTGACGACAGCAACGGTGAAGTCGATTACAACGCCAACACCAGTAACAGCTACTACGGCGCGCTGGATATCGACCTGGACGACGACACCCAGTTGTCGTTCGGCCTGATCCACGAAGTGAAGAACATCACACCGCACAACGGCTATCCGGCCACGCTGTCCGGTGAAGTCCCGGACTTCAGCCATTCCAGGTTTCTTGGCGCTGACTGGAACTACTTCGACGGCAAGACCACCGACCTGGTTGCCGAGTTGACGCACCGCTTCGATAACGGCGGTTATGGCCGTATCGCCGCCCGCGGTTCGCACCGCGACACCAACTACCTGTATGCCTTTACCGCGACCAATGGCACCACCGGTGCCAACTCCGAGCGCGCCAGCGCCAGGGACTTTACCCAGGACACCTACTCGCTGGACGCCAGCTACAGCCAGCCGTTCGAAACCTTTGGCCAGGTCAGCGAGTTCGTGGTTGGCACCGACTACAAGAACTACGACACCGAGTACCTCAACGGCACCACCAACCTGGGCCCCATCAACGTCAACAGCTATTCGCCGACGCAGTTCGCCAAACCATCGCCGAACTACAGCACCGAAACCGGCATGCAAGAGGAAGAATACGGCCTATATTCAAAGGTCACCTTCCGCCCGATCGAGCGCCTGGCGCTGATCGCCGGGGGCCGCTTCAGCTGGTATCGCGGTGATTTCTACACCACCACCCTGAGCAGCGGCTCGACTGTCGATGACAACAAACGTGTCGATGGCCGCTTCACGCCGTACGGTGGTGTGGTCTACGACCTGACCGAAAACCATGCGCTGTACGCCAGTTATTCGCAGGTGTTCAAGCCCCAGTCTGATACCGATGGCAATGGCCGAGTGCTCAAACCGCGGCAGGGCGAGCAGTACGAATTCGGCCTCAAGAGCAGCTACTTCGGTGGCGACCTGAATACCCGTTTCTCGGTATTTCGCCTGACCGACGAAAACCGCGCCAGCACCGAATACGATGCCGATGGCGTCGACACTGGCTTCTCCGTCGCCTCGGGCAAGACTCGCGTAAAGGGCGCCGAAGTGGAAGTCAGCGGCAAGCTTACGCAGAACTGGGAGGTGCTAGCGGGCTACACCTGGATGGAAACCGAAACCGTGGAGGGTGATGCCGAAACCACGTTCTTCATCATGCCGCGCAACCAGGCGTCGCTGTGGAGCAAGTACACCATCAGCCAAGGGCCGCTGACCGGGCTGGCAATCGGCGGTGGCGTCTCGGCGATGAGCCACTTCTATTCCGAGAATGGCGGCGTGCGCATTGATGCACCTGGCTATGCGACCGTGGATGCGATGCTGTCTTACCCGGTTACCTCGAAGCTGACGGCAACCCTTAACGTGAATAACCTGTTCGACCGGGATTACCTGTCGCGGGTGGGGTCGACTTCGACGTTCAACTTCTATGGTCCCTCGCGCAGCATGATGGTGGGCGCGCGGTATGATTTCTGACGAACAGGCCCGGAAATCTTCAGGGTTTTCCCGTTGCGTATAGTCCATTTCTGACTAGGGCTGAGTCTATCTGGAGCCCGAGGTGGCTTCATCGCCGGCAAGCCGGCTCCCACAGGGTTCAGCAGCGCTGCGCACATTGTAGGAGCCGGCTTGCCGGCGATGAGGCCACCTCGGGCTGCAGATAAACTCAGCGCCATGGCCAAGGCCCTGATGGATGATGCGGAGCTGGGCATGGGGCACTGACAATAGCGGTCAGCATGCCGCTGACCCAGTGCGTTCTGCCGAAAAGCGGGCATTAAAAAGCCGGCTTGTGGCCGGCTTCTCGGGGACGCTTCCGACTAATTTATGGTAAGTCGCAACCGCCTTAACTGTGTGGTCGCAAGGACCTGATAGAGATGGCCAACGCCCGTATGGGGTGTCGCCGAGCCCTCTGCTACGCGGCTTGCGCCGGTAGGGGCTGAATGTGCCGCGTAGCATACAAGGGCCGGTGCAGGATGCCCAGCAAAAAATGGCACAGGGTGTTTCAGTCTGGGCGTTGCTGGCGGAAATGCGACCAGTGGAATACCCAGCCGAGGACCTGCAGTTGCTGGGCCTGGCGTTGGGCGGGGGTGTAGCGTTCCACGGTGTAGTTGTGGCGGTCGTGGCTGTGCAGGCACAACGTGCCGTTATGCCCGAGGCTGAGGCTGTTCACCCTGACCGCGCCATTGTGCAGCAGGGCATAGGTTTCACCGTCGATCACTTGCGTCACGCTGACGTCGATGGCAAGGATGGCGTCGCGGGGGACCCATGGCGCCATGTTGCCGGCTGGCATGGCCAGGCACGCGGCGTTGGCGGGCGCGACGCCCAGTGCCTTCAGTGCCTGGGCCGGCAGCTGCAGGCAATGGTTGTCGAGGGCAGCGAGTTGGCCATCCTGCACTTCGTAGAAGGGGACATGCAGCAGTTGGGTCGCCGGGGTCAACAGCGCGGTTGGCAAGGCATCCCGGGTTGGTTGAACCGCGCAACTGCGCAGGATCGAACTGGGGTGCTTGGGGCCTTCGCCGCTGCGCAACCAGCGACGGTGCACGCAGAACAGGTCGGCCAGCTCGTCGAGGCGAGCCAGGGGGATGCCGCGCTTGAACCAGTTGTTGACGTGCTGGGGTGTGACACGGCGCTGGGCGGCGAAATCGGAAGGGGTCAGGCCACACTCGTGGAGGAGGGCTTTGAGGCGGTCACCGGATGTGTTCATGCGGCCGAGTGTAGCGGCGGTGTGCGAGCAGCGATATGAACCGGGTGTTGACGCAACGTGTACGAAAAGTCCCTGGCTGTAGGGCGCTGGATTAGGAATGCGTAGGATTTTTTACTGCCTGCCGAGCGCCCACAAAAAAGCCCCAGCTCGGCGGTAATCCTTTTCACTTGAGAATGCCGGGGCCGCTTTGCGGCCCCGGCATTCTTGAGTGAACAGCCGAGGCGGGGCTTTCTGCAATCGGTATCAGCCCTTGTAGGCAGCGACCGATTTGGTGATCGCGGCGCGGGCGGCGTCGGCGCCGTCCCAGCCTTCGATCTTGACCCACTTGCCCTTCTCGAGATCTTTGTAGTTCGCGAAGAAGTGCTCGATCTGCTGAATCAGCAGGGCGGGCAGGTCGGTGTATTCCTTCACGTCAACGTACAGCTGCGACAGCTTGTCGTGCGGAACAGCGATGACCTTGGCGTCGCCGCCGCCGTCGTCGGTCATGTTCAGGACGCCGACCGGACGGGCGCGGATGACCGAACCTGGGGCAACCGGGTATGGGGTAACGACCAGCACGTCCAGCGGATCACCGTCGTCGGCCAGGGTGTTGGGGATGAAGCCGTAGTTGGCTGGGTAGAACATCGGGGTAGCCATGAAGCGATCGACGAACAGGGTGTCGCTGTCCTTGTCGATTTCGTACTTGATCGGCGCGTGGTTGGCCGGGATCTCGATGGCGACGTAGATGTCGTTCGGCAGGTCTTTGCCAGCCGGAATCTTGCTGTAGCTCATTGGGCAGTGCCCCCGTGTTTGGTCAAAAAGTGGCGGCGATTATAGGCACATTCCGCCCGTGCATGCCACGCCCCACCTGATGCGCGGGCGCATCAGGCGTGGCTTTCGCGGTAGTCCGGGTGCTCGGCCTGCAAGCGTGTCAGGCGCGCCAGCGGGTCCTGGCGGTAGAACAGCGCGAGCTGCTGGTACACCTGTGGATAAGCCTGCTGCAGCAGGTCGGGGGCGCTGAAGAAGTATTCGCTGCTGACAGCGAAAAATTCCGCCGGGTTTTCGGCCGCGTACGGGTCGATGAGGGTTTCGGCGTCCGGCGCGGCGTCCAGCTGGCGGTTGAGGTCGTCATAGGCTCGCTGCATGGCCGTGGCCCAGGCTTGCACCTGCATGCCGCTGTGCAGCGGTGGCAGGCCGTTGGCATCGCCGTTGAGCATGTCGAGCTTGTGCGCCAGCTCGTGGATCACCAGGTTGTAAGCCTCCCAGCCGCCGCTGGCCAGCACCCCGGCCCAGGCCATGATTACCGGGCCTTGCTGCCAGGCTTCGCCGCTGTGCTCGGCGTCCCACACATGCTCCACGCCGCTGGCGTCGCGATGGCGCTGGGGGCTCTTGAAATCGTCGGGGTAGAGGATGATCTCGTGGAAGCCCTGGTACCAGTTCAGCTCGCCCAGGTGCAGCAGCGGCAGTTGGGCTTGTGCGGCGAGGAACAGGCGCTGCTCATCGCCCAGCTCCACCCCAGGCAGGGTGGTCAAGTGCTTGTCGAGCAGGAACAGGATGCAGGCTTCGCGCAGCCAGCGGTCTTCGTCATCACTGATGCCGTCAAGCATCGGCAGGCGTTCGCGCACCGCCTGCCATTGCTGCGGGTCGACCGGGTAGCGCGCCAGGGTGCGTTTGCGCCGCCAGGCGCTGAACGACCACATGCCTGCTGTCAGTGCGCCTTGGCCGTGCGGCCAAGGCGGCCACGCAGCAGGCCGAGGACCATCGGCACCAGCGACAGGAAGATGATGCCGACCACCATCAGCGACAGGTGCTGCTTGATGAATGGCACGTTGCCGAAGAAGTAGCCGAGGGTCACCAGGCCGCCGACCCACAACAGAGACCCGGCGACGCTGAAGCCCAGGAAGCGCGGGTAATGCATGTGGGCGATGCCGGCGACGAACGGTGCGAAGGTCCGCAGGATGGGCAGAAAGCGCGCCAGGGTCACGGTCTTGCCGCCATGGCGTTCGTAGAATTCGTGGGTGCGCTGCAGGTAATCGCGGCGGAAGATTTTCGAGTTGGGGTTGTTGAACAGCCGTTCACCCGCCGTTCGCCCGATCACGTAGTTGGTGCTGTCGCCCATGATTGCCGCAGCCATCAGCAGGCCAGCCAACAGTACTGGGTCCATGCCGCCACCGGCGGCCACGGCACCGGCGATGAACAGCAGCGAATCGCCCGGCAGGAACGGCATGACCACAAGGCCGGTCTCGCAGAAGATCACGGTGAACAGGATGGCGTAGATCCAGGGGCCGTAGTTGGTGACCAGCAGATCAAGGTAGGCATCGAGATGCAGGATGAGGTCCAGCGGGTTGAAATCCATGTACAGCACCTGTGTTCTTGACCCGCAGCTACGGGCGCGCGGACCTGCGGGAGGGTAAATTTTCACACATGTCAGGAGGGGGCATTATACGGCTATGTAGGAAACATGCCCGGGGAGATTGTAGCGGGGGGTTACTGGGCGGGCTGCAGCTGCCTCATCGCGGGCAAGCCCGCGATGAGGCCAGTAGGTTCAGTCCAACGTAATTGGCAGGATGTAGCTCTCGAACTCAGTGTCCTTGCGAAACCCGATCGACTCATACGTCTTGCGCGCCGCCTCGTTATTCGCACTGGTCGATACCCGCATACGCACGGCCTGGGTGTCCTTGGCCATCTTCCTGGCCTCACGCATCAGGTGGTCGGCTACCAGCATGCGCCGCGAGTCTTCGGCGACGTAGATATCGTTGAGAATCCAGACGCGCTTGAGCGACAGCGACGAGAAGCTCGGGTACAGCTGGCAGAAGCCCAGCAGCTTGGCGTCGTCGTCATCCGGCAAGGCCAGGTAGATGACCGATTCGTCACGCTTGAGGCGGGTTTCGAGGAATTTGCGCGAGCTGTCCGGATAGGGCAGTTGGCCGTAGAACTCGCGGTATCTGACGAACAGCGGGGTGAGCAGGTCGAGGTGTTCCAGGGTTGCCTTGATGATGCGCATGTGCGGCCCTCAGAGTCCATTTGGGGAAACAGCGGAATGCCAGCAGCTTTCAAACGCATGCTGCCCCAATGCGGGCCAGAAGCGCAATCCGCCTTCCGTGACATGTTTTATTACCCTTCGCCGAGTAGGAAGTTTCCTTTTTGTGTGGGGGTGTTTTCACTGTCGAGCGTATGGACCTCCGCCTCATCCTTCAGACTCACGCCCGACAACTGCCTGCGGCAGGCCTCGCGCATCAGGTAAAGCAGGCGATGTGCGGCCATGCCGTAGCTCAAGCCCTCCAGGCGCACGTTGGAGATGCAGTTGCGGTAGGCGTCGGTCAGGCCGACCTTCGGCGCGTAGGTGAAATACAGGCCAAGGCTGTCGGGCGAGCTAAGGCCGGGCCGCTCCCCGATCAGCATCACGGTCATGCGCGCACCGAGCAACTGGCCGACTTCGTCAGCCACCGCCACTCGGCCTTGCTCCACCAGCACCACCGGTGCGCAGGTCCAGCCATCGGCTGCTGCCTGTTCCTCGAAGCGGGCCAGAAACGGCAAGGTATGGCGGTGCACGGCCAGGGCAGAGAGGCCATCGGCGACCACGATGGCCAGATCGAACCCGCTCGGGTTGGCCTGGGCATGCTGGCGCAGTTGCTCGACCGAGTCGTCGTTCAAGCGCCGGCCCAGGTCGGGCCGTTGCAGGTACTGGTGGCGGTCGCTGGCGGCGCTGTGCAGTACCAGGCTGTCACGGCCGCGGCCCTTGAGTTGCTCGGCCAGGGCCTGGTGGTCGAAGGCCAGGTGCACGGCGTCCCGCGCCTGGGCGTGGGCGAACTGGAAGTCCAGTTGGGCGGCGGTCGGCAGGCTGATGCCGGTGCGGCCCAGGGCGATGCGCGCCGGGGTCAGGTTGCGCAGGGCCAGCCAGGGGTTTTCGGGGGTGGGGGTGCGATGGTCCATGGTCACCTCTATGCCAGCTGTGCCAGCGCCTGGCGAAACGCCGGCGGCAGGTTGTCGCCGAAGCGCACGCGGCCATCGGCCTGGGTGAAGATGCCGGTGCGCTGCAACCAGGCCTCGAACTCCGGCCCAGGCTTGAGGCCCAGGGTCTGGCGCGCGTACAGCGCGTCGTGGAACGAGGTGGTCTGGTAGTTGAGCATGATGTCGTCGGAACCCGGGATGCCCATGATGAAGTTGATGCCGGCCACGCCCAGCAGGGTCAGCAGGGTGTCCATGTCGTCCTGGTCGGCCTCGGCGTGGTTGGTGTAGCAGATGTCGCAGCCCATCGGCACGCCGAGCAGCTTGCCGCAGAAGTGGTCTTCGAGGCCGGCGCGGATGATCTGCTTGCCGTTGTACAGGTACTCGGGCCCGATGAAGCCGACCACGGTGTTGACCAGGAACGGTTTGAAATGGCGGGCCACAGCGTAGGCGCGGGTTTCGCAGGTCTGCTGGTCGACGCCGTGGTGGGCGTTGGCCGACAGCGCACTGCCCTGGCCGGTCTCGAAATACATCAGGTTTTGCCCGAGGGTTCCGCGCTTGAGCGACAAGCCGGCCTCGTAGCCTTCCTGCAGCACGTTGAGGTTGATGCCGAAGCCTGCGTTGGCCGCTTCGGTGCCGGCAATCGACTGGAACACCAGGTCCAGCGGCACGCCACGGTTGATCGCTTCGATCGAGGTGGTGACGTGGGTCAGCACACAGGCTTGGGTGGGGATGTCGTAGCGCTGGATAATGGCATCGAGCATCTCCAGCATGGCGCAGATCGAGGCGATGCTGTCGGTGGCCGGGTTGATGCCGATCATGGCGTCGCCATTGCCGTACAGCAGGCCGTCGAGGATGCTGGCGGCGATGCCGGCCGGCTCATCGGTGGGGTGGTTGGGCTGCAGGCGGGTCGACAGCCGACCGCGCAGGCCCATGGTGCCGCGAAAACGGGTGACCACACGGATTTTCTGCGCCACCAGCACCAGGTCCTGCACGCGCATGATTTTCGACACGGCGGCGGCCATCTCCGGGGTCAGGCCCGGCGCCAGGGCGCGCAGGCTGTCCTCGTTGGCTTCGTCGCCGAGCAACCAGTCACGCAGCCCACCCACGGTCAGGTGGCTGACCGGGGCGAAGGCCTGGGCGTCGTGGGTGTCGATGATCAGGCGGGTAACTTCGTCCTGTTCGTAAGGGATCAGCGCTTCAGTGAGAAAGTGGCTGAGCGGGATATTGGCCAGGGCCATTTGCGCGGCCACCCGCTCACCGTCGTTGCTGGCCGCCACGCCAGCCAGGTAATCGCCCGAACGTGCCGGGCTGGCCTTGGCCATGACTTCTTTGAGGCTGTCGAAGCGGTAGACCAGGTGGCCAACCGTGTGTACGAAACTTGCCATACAGAATCTCCAGAGCGCCGCGGGCGGGCCCGCGGCGAGTGTCGGCGTCAGTGCAAGGCCTCTTCGGCCTTCTGGATCGCGGCGAATTCCTCTTCCGGTGTACCCGCGACCAGGTGGTGGCGGCTGTAAAACGCAAA
Source organism: Pseudomonas sp. P39-UII1 (assembly GCF_039672635.1). Lineage (NCBI taxonomy): Bacteria > Pseudomonadati > Pseudomonadota > Gammaproteobacteria > Pseudomonadales > Pseudomonadaceae > Pseudomonas > Pseudomonas sp. P39-UII1. The sequence continues at coordinate 75,183 of NZ_JBDFPP010000012.1, read as the reverse complement.
GTAGGCGATCAATACTGCATAGATCACTGCGGCGCCAATCACCACCCGAGGGTCGACCAAAAAGCCGGCAACCACCGCGATGCAGGCCAGCACCAGGGCCAGGCCCGAGGTGAAGATGCCGCCAGGGGTGCGATACGGGCGCTCCATTTTTGGCCGACGGATGCGCAGGGTGATATGCGCGGCCATCATCAGTACGTACGACAGCGTGGCACCGAATACCGCCACCAGGATCAGCAAGTCGCCTTGGCCGGTCAGCGACAGGGCAAAGCCAATGATGCCGGGGATAATCAGCGCCAGTACCGGCGCCTTGCTCTTGTTGGTTTCGGAAAGTTTGCGCGGCAGGTAGCCAGCACGGGAGAGCGCGAAAATCTGCCGTGAATAGGCATAGATGATCGAGAAGAAACTGGCAATCAGGCCAGCCAGGCCGACCAGGTTGACGAACCCGCCCATCCAGGTGGAACCGCCATACGCCTTGGACAGCGCCTCGACCAGCGGATTGCCCGACGCTTTAAGGGCTTCGGAACCGGCGCCGCCGGGGCCGACCACCAGAATCAGCAAGGCAAAGGCCAGCAGCACCAGCATCGCGCCGATAAGGCCGCGGGGCAGGTCGCGTTTCGGGTTTTTGGTTTCTTCGGCGGCCAACGGCACGCCTTCGACGGCCAGGAAGAACCAGATCGCGTAGGGGATGGCCGCCCACACGCCAACATAGCCGAATGGCAGGAAGCTGCTGGCACCGACCGCGTCGGTCTGGGCGATGTCGAACAGGTTCGCTGCATCAAAATGGGGCGCCATGCTCACCAGGAATACCGCCAGGGCGATGGCGGCGATGGCGGTGATGATGAACATCAGCTTCAAGGCTTCACCCACCCCAAAGATATGGATGCCGATGAAGACGATGTAGAACGCCAGGTAAATCATCCAGCCGCCAATCCCGAACAGTGACTGGCAGTAGGCGCCGATGAACACGGCGATGGCCGCCGGGGCAATGGCGTACTCGATGAGGATGGCAGTGCCGGTCAAGAACCCGCCCCAAGGCCCGAATGCACTGCGTGCGAAGCCGTAGCCGCCGCCGGCGGTAGGGATCATCGAGGACAGCTCGGCCAGCGAGAAGCACATGCACAGGTACATGGTCGCCATCAGCAAGGTGGCGAGGAACATGCCGCCCCAGCCGCCCTGAGCCAGGCCGAAGTTCCAGCCGGCGTAGTCGCCGGAAATCACGTAGGCCACGCCCAGGCCCACCAGCAGCACCCAGCCGGCTGCGCCCTTTTTAAGTTCACGTTGCTGGAAGTAGTCCGAGCCGACTTTTTCGAAGTCGACGGATGCACCTGCCGGCGTGCCGGCGGATTGATCGCTTGGCATAGATTCACCTGTTGTTTTTCTTGGTGGCCGGAACGGTTCCGGCCGATGGTGATGGGTACTGCAGGAAGCGAGCCAGAGCGGTTGGTGCACGCCAACCGCTCTGCTGAGGGGCTTAGAAGAAGCCCAGTGGGTTGATGTCGTAGCTCACCAGCAGGTTCTTGGTCTGCTGGTAATGGTCGAGCATCATCTTGTGGGTTTCACGGCCAACGCCGGACTTCTTGTAGCCACCGAACGCGGCATGCGCCGGGTACAGGTGGTAGCAGTTGGTCCACACGCGGCCGGCCTTGATGCCGCGGCCCATGCGGTAGGCACGGTTGATGTCGCGGGTCCACACACCGGCGCCGAGGCCGAACTCGGTGTCGTTGGCGATGGCCAGGGCTTCTGCTTCGTCCTTGAAGGTGGTGACGCTGACCACCGGGCCGAAGATTTCTTCCTGGAACACACGCATCTTGTTGTTGCCCTTGAGCAGGGTCGGCTGGATGTAATACCCGGTGGCCAGCGCGCCCTCCAGCTTCTCGACCTTGCCGCCGGTCAGCAGCTCGGCGCCTTCGTCCTGGGCGATCTGCAGGTACGAGAGGATTTTTTCGAACTGCTGCTGCGAGGCCTGGGCGCCGACCATGGTGTCGGTGTCGAGCGGGTCGCCGCGCTTGATCTGCAGCACCTTCTTCATCACCACTTCCATGAACTGCGGGTAGATCGACTCCTGTACCAGCGCCCGCGACGGGCACGTGCACACTTCACCTTGGTTGAAGAACGCCAGCACCATGCCTTCGGCGGCTTTGTCGATGAAGCTCGGCTCGGCCTGCATGATGTCTTCGAAGTAGACGTTCGGCGACTTGCCGCCCAGCTCGACGGTGGACGGAATGATGTTTTCGGCCGCGCATTTCATGATGTGCGAGCCGACCGGGGTGGAGCCGGTGAAGGCAATCTTGGCGATGCGCTTGCTGGTGGCCAGCGCTTCACCGGCCTCGCGGCCATAGCCTTGCACTACGTTGAGTACGCCGGGTGGCAGCAGGTCGCCGATCAGCTCGGCCAGCACGGTGATGCCCAGCGGGGTCTGTTCGGCCGGCTTGAGCACCACGCAGTTGCCGGCGGCCAGGGCCGGGGCGAGCTTCCAGGCGGCCATCAGGATCGGGAAGTTCCACGGGATGATCTGCCCGACCACGCCCAATGGCTCATGGATGTGATAGGCGACGGTGTTTTCGTTGATTTCTGCGGCGCCGCCTTCCTGCGCACGGATGCAACCGGCGAAGTAACGGAAATGGTCGACCGCCAGCGGGATGTCGGCGTTCAGGGTTTCGCGGACGGGCTTGCCGTTGTCCCAGGTTTCGGTGATGGCCAGGACTTCGAGGTTCTGCTCGATACGGTCGGCGATCTTCAGCAGGACATTGGAGCGGTCCTGCACCGACGTGCGGCCCCAGGCGTCGGCGGCGGCGTGGGCGGCGTCCAGCGCCTTGTCGATGTCTTCGGCAGTGGAACGGGGAAATTCTGCGATCAGTTTGCCATTCACCGGGGAGGTGTTTTCAAAATACTGCCCCTTGACCGGAGCTACGAACTCACCACCGATGAAGTTGCCGTAGCGGCTCTTGAAGGAAACCTTCGCGCCTTCGGTACCGGGATGTGCATAACGCATGGTGTGTCTCCTGGTTAATTGTGTTTTGTTGAGGAGTTCAAAAGCCTAGTGCAAAGGTCGGGCCAGCGGGGTGGCGACTTCTGAATCAATGGTTTGGGTTGCCCCAAAAGGTTTCGCAAAGGTGCGTTGTGTCGCCGCTGGCACGGCCCAGGTGACACTTTGTACCGTTTGCGACACGCTGCAGGGCGGTGCATTGCAAAGCCTGGGCGGGTGGAGGATGCTGGATGGACGCTCTATCTGCGGAGAACAACAACTAATGCAGAGCAACCACCTCAGCCGCCATGCCCAGCAGGTGCACACCGTCGCCCATGGCGAAGCCGGCGGGGCCGGCAGCGACCCTTCCATCGCCCGCTCCTGGCTGCGTTGCCTGGAGGATTACCATCTCGACCCGTCGGTGATTGCCGCACCGGTGGTGCTGGAGCATGGCCGCCTGCTGGAGAGCCGTGAACGCCTGCGCCAGGTGTTGAAGATCGCCGATAACGAGATGACCAGCCTGCACCAGCAGCTTTCCGGTGCTGGCCATGCGGTGCTGTTGACCGACGCCCGCGGGGTGATCCTCAATTGCGTGACCGCCCCCAGCGAGCGCCGTATCTTCGAGCGCGCCGGCCTGTGGCTGGGTGCGGACTGGAGTGAGGCCCGAGAGGGCACCAACGGCATCGGCACCTGCCTGGTCGAGCGCCAGGCCCTGACCATCCACCAGAATGAACACTTTCGCGGTCGCCATACCGGTTTGACCTGCTCGGCCAGCCCGGTATTCGACCCTCATGGCGAGCTGCTGGCGGTGCTCGATGTCTCGTCGGCGCGGCCGGATGTGTCGCGCCAGAGCCAGTTCCACACCATGGCACTGGTCAACCTCTCGGCGAAGATGATCGAGAGCTGCTATTTCCTGCGCCACTTCGAGCAGCAATGGCTGCTGCGCTTTCATCTGCAGGCCGAGTCGGTCGGCTTGTTCAGCGAGGGGTTACTGGCTTTCGACGGCGATGGCCGGATTTGCGCTGCCAACCAGAGCGCCCTGAACCTGCTGGGCACCATCCGTGGCGGCGTGCTGGGCAAGCCGCTGGATATGTTTTTTGCCTGCAACCATGACGAGCTGTTCAGCCGCGCCATGCCTAACGGCAGCGCGGCCTGGCCGTTGTACACCCGTGATGGCCGCCAGGTATTCGCCAGCCTGCGGGGCCAGGCGAGGGCGCCGGTGTGGGCTGTGCCGGTTGGCCTGCCTCAGCCTCAGGCGCGAGCGCAGGCGATGCCGAGTGTCTGTCTGCTGGACCCTGCGCTGCAAAGCGGCTTCCACCGCGCCGTGCGGGTGTTCGAGCGGGATGTGCCGCTGCTGCTCAGCGGCGAGACCGGCTGCGGCAAAGAGGCATTCGCCCAGGCTGTGCACCAGGCCAGCCAGCGTTGCGGCAAACCGTTCGTGGCGGTCAACTGTGCGTCAATCCCTGAAAGCCTGATCGAGAGCGAGCTGTTCGGTTACCGCGGCGGCAGCTTTACCGGCGCGCGCAAGGAAGGCATGCGCGGCAAGCTGCTGCAGGCCGATGGCGGCACCCTGCTGCTGGATGAGATCGGTGACATGCCGCTTGCGTTGCAGACCCGCCTGTTGCGGGTGCTGGAAGAGCGCCAGGTGGTGCCGATCGGCGGTGAGCCACAGGCGGTGGATGTGCGCATCGTAAGTGCCACGCACCGGGATTTGCTCGAGCGTGTGCAGCAGGGGACCTTCCGCGAAGACCTGTATTACCGGCTCAATGGGTTGGAGGTCGCATTGCCTGCGGTACGTGAGCGCAGTGACAAGTCACAGTTGCTGGACTTCCTGCTGCGCCAGGAGGCGCAGGGCCAGGTTATCGAGATCGAACCGAGTGCACGCCAGGCGTTGCTGGATTTTGCCTGGCCGGGCAACGTGCGGCAGATGCGTAACGTGCTGCGAACATTGGTGGCGTTGTGTGACAACAGCTATATCGGTCTTGCCGATCTACCCGCAGTCGTCAAGGCAGCCGGGGCCTCTGTTGGAGCGGACTTGCCCCGCGAATGCGTTGGTTCAGGCAACAAACTTGATATTGCTGGCCCTTTCGCGGGGCAAGCCCGCTCCCACAATGGTTGCCTGGACCACGCGGAATGCCAGGCCCTGCTGTGCGTACTGGAGGCAAACCGCTGGCACATGACCCGTGTTGCCGAGCATTTGGGTATCAGCCGCAATACCTTGTATCGAAAACTGCGCAAACACGGCATCGCCAGGGGCGTCTGAGCGAAACAGCGGGTGCGATTTCCCGAGCCTTGGGCTACCCTGCCTCGACGTTTTGCGAGGTCTTCCATGCATATTCATATTCTCGGTATTTGCGGCACTTTCATGGGCTCGCTGGCGGTGCTGGCCAAAGAGCTCGGCCACCGCGTCACTGGCTCGGACGCCAACGTCTACCCGCCCATGAGCACCCAGCTCGAAGCCCAGGGCATCGAGCTGACCCAGGGCTACGACCCGGCCCAGCTGGACCCGGCACCCGACCTGGTGGTCATCGGCAACGCCATGTCGCGGGGCAACCCGGCGGTGGAGTATGTGCTGAACAAAGGCCTGCCTTATGTGTCTGGCCCTCAGTGGCTGGCTGACCACGTGCTGCAGGGCCGTTGGGTCCTGGCTGTCGCCGGCACCCATGGCAAGACCACCACCAGCAGCATGCTGGCCTGGGTGCTGGAGCATGCCGGCATGAGCCCGGGCTTCCTCATCGGTGGCGTGCCGCAGAACTTTTCGGTGTCGGCGCGCCTGGGCGGTACGCCGTTCTTCGTGGTCGAGGCCGATGAATACGACAGCGCGTTCTTCGACAAGCGTTCGAAGTTCGTGCACTACCACCCCCGCACCGCGATCCTCAACAACCTTGAGTTCGATCATGCGGATATCTTCCCTGATCTGGCGTCCATCGAGCGGCAGTTCCATCACTTGGTACGTACCATTCCGAGCGAGGGCCTGGTCATCCACCCGACCACCGAGCTGGCGCTGGAGCGCGTGATCGGCATGGGTTGCTGGACACTGGTGCAGACCACAGGTGAACGTGGCCAATGGCAGGCGCGCTTGCTCAGCGCTGACGGATCGCGTTTCGAAGTGCTGTTCGAGGGTGAAGCGCAAGGCGTGGTGGACTGGGCGCTGACCGGCCAGCACAACGTTGCCAACGCCTTGGCCACTTTGGCCGCCGCACGCCATGTAGGTGTGGTACCCGCCATGGCCATCGAAGGCCTCAGCGCCTTCAAGAGCGTCAAGCGACGCATGGAGAAGGTCGCCGAAGTGCAGGGCGTGACTATCTACGACGACTTCGCTCACCACCCGACTGCTATCGCCACCACCCTCGACGGCCTGCGCAAGCGGGTGGGCGAGGCACCGGTGATTGCCATCATCGAGCCGCGTTCCAACTCCATGAAGCTGGGCGCGCACCGTGATGGTCTGCCGGAAAGCGTCAACGACGCTGACCAGGTGATCTGGTACGCACCGGCCAACCTGGGCTGGGACCTGGCAGCCACCGCGTCGCAGTGCAAGGTGCCGAGCGTGGTCGCCGACAGCCTCGAAGCGATCATCGAGCGGGTCAAAGGCCAGGCGCGGCCGGGCACCCACGTGGTGATCATGAGCAACGGCGGCTTCGGCGGCCTGCACGGCAAGCTGGCCGAGGCCCTGAAGTGAACGGGCCTGACCGCATCACCCTGGCCATGACCGGGGCCTCCGGCGCGCAATACGGCCTGCGTTTGCTCGATTGCCTGGTGCGCGAAGACCGCGAGGTGCATTTCCTCATCTCCAAGGCAGCGCAACTGGTGATGTCGACCGAGACCGACGTCGTGCTGCCGGCCAAGCCCCAGGCGATGCAGGCGTTTCTGACCGAATACACCGGCGCTGCCAGCGGGCAGATCCGCGTGTACGGCAAAGAGGACTGGATGTCGCCGGTGGCCTCGGGCTCCGGCGCCCCGGCGGCAATGGTCGTGGTGCCCTGTTCCACCGGTACCTTGTCGGCCATTGCCACCGGTGCGTGCAACAACCTGATCGAGCGTGCGGCCGATGTGACGCTGAAGGAGCGCCGCCAGCTGATCCTGGTCCCGCGTGAGGCGCCACTGTCGACCATCCACCTGGAGAACATGCTAAAGCTGTCGCAGATGGGCGCGGTGATCCTGCCTGCAGCACCTGGCTTCTACCACCAGCCGCAAACCATCGATGACCTGGTCGACTTCGTCGTGGCGCGCATTCTCAACTTGCTGAACATCCCGCAGGACATGTTGCCGCGCTGGGGTGAGCATCATCTTGGGGCGGATGATTGAGGCATAGCCTGATTGGCCTGCTGGCTGTGCTGGCAGTCAGCGGCTGTGCCACGGTGCGCACGCTGGATGCCAACAAGCCGGGCGCGCCGGTGGTGTACGCCGGCACGCGCCTGGACTTGTATGTGATCAATGGCGGGTGTTGCCCGAAGGACCGTTTCGGCGCTGAAGCGCCAACGTATCCGCGGCTGGACCTGCCGGGGAGCATGCTGCTGGATACCCTGTTCCTGCCGCTGTCATTGCTGACAGCGGCAGGGGTTGGTTTTCAGGCGACTGGCGGGCTGTAGGGCTGGCGCTATTTCTTGCCCAGCCTGCGCAGTTCATCCGACTCGATCACCCGAATTCCGTCTTCCTCCTCCAGCGCCAGGCGCCACAGCGCCCGTGCCAAGGTGCAGGCCTCGATGCCCCGGTACTTGCCCGGCATCAACCGCGCAAAGGGCGAAGCCAGCCGCTCACCCAGGCGCGGCTCAATGCGCTCACCTATCAGCAGTGACGGCCGAACGATGGTGAGCTGAGGCCAGTCTTGCGCTTTCAGCGCTTCCTCCATTTCGCCCTTCACCCGGTTGTAGAAAATCGTCGACTTGGGGTCTGCGCCGATGGCGCTGACCACCAGCAGGTGGCGCGCACCCATCTCCCGCGCGCGCTTGCTGAAGGCCACGACCATGTCCAGGTCGACCGCGCGAAACGCCTGTTCGGAGCCGGCCTGCTTCAGGGTTGTGCCCAGGCAGCAGTAGGCAATGTCGACACGCCCGGCCAGTTGCGGCAGAAACACCGCAGGGTCGCCGACCGGGTTTTCCAGGTGCGGGTGTTCGGCCAGCGGCCGACGGGTCGGCGCCAGCACGCGGCTGATGGTGGGCTCGTTGAGCAGGCGGTCCAGCAGGTGTTCACCCGTCAGGCCAGTCGCTCCGGCAAGCAGGACATGCTGAGGCGTCAAGTACATGATGTCTCTCCTGTGTTACACACAAGCTTAGTGGCTGGCGGGGGTTTTTTCCTGTTCCCCAGCGGTCGCCTGTGCGGCATTACGCAAGGCTTCCTCGGCCTGCTGCTGGCGCAGGCGCTGCCAATGTGCCAGTACGGCGGGCGGTGCCCACAGTTGTGGCTCGGAGGCTTCGAAACCTTCCCTTCCTTCCCGTTCGGCAACACTGGTACGCGCCAGTTCAAACGCTTGTTTCAGGTCATCGGTCTGGTTCAATGCCTCGGCGAACAGGGCGTCGCCGAAGTAGGTGAAGTCGGCCTCTTCCGAGCAGCCGAAGGACACCCGGTCCGCGCGAGCTGCCGTCATGATGACGGTCCGCTCATCTTTCAGCGGGGCGATGTAACCCCCGGAATAGCAGGCGGAGATGACAATCACTTTGTCGCGATCTTTAAGCGGCGCCAGGGCACTGGCCAGTTCATCGGCAGACAGGTCTGCCAGCTGCAGGCGCGGCTGGTCCAACACCAGTTGGTGGTCCTGGCTGCCATGGCTGGTCAGGTAGATGAACACCAGGTCTTCCGGGCCGCTACGTTCGGCCAAAGTGCGGGCGGCGCGGGTGAGGTTTTCGCGGGTGGCCATGGGGCGGGTGGCCATCTGGTCGCGGTGGTTGACCAGGGTAACCTGGCCACGGGCGCCGAAGCGTACCTTGAGCAAGTTGCTGACGTAGTCGGCTTCGCGCAGAAATACGCTTTGCTGGCCATCACCGGCGACCACCAGGCTGTATAGCTGGATGGGCGGCGCAGAGTGCGGCACGCGGGCCAGCGCCTCTTCCAGCAGCCTGCCCTGGTTGAGCAGGGCCAGGTCCAGCGGGTCGGGGAGCAACGTGCCCTTGTGGTCGCGCACGCGCACGCCGTTGACCCAGAAGCCGCTTTCGACCTTGCCACTGGCCAGGGTCAGTTTGCCCTGGCCCTGGTAGGCATCATTCTCGAAGCCGCCCACGTACTTGCTGCCGTCGGGCAATTGCAGGCTGCCGTGGCCGGACAGGCGCCAGTCAACGAAGCTGCCCTTGTAGTGGCTACCGTCGCTGCCAAGCAGTTCGCCTTCGCCGAGCAGCGAACCGTCCTTGAATTCTCCGATCCACACATCGCCGTCGGCGTTCTCGTAGCGGCCGCGGCCTTCCAGGCGGTTGTCCTTGAATTCGCCAATGTACTGCTCACCGTCGACGCTGTCGTAGGTGCCACTGCCCTGCAGCAGGCCGTCGACGAAGCGGCCGCTGAACTGGTTGCCGCTGGCATCGCTGCGCACGCCGGCCCCATTGGGCTTGCCCTTGGCGAACAGGCCTTGGTAGCGGCTGCCGTCGGCCAGTTCGAGCTCGCCCGCGCCCTCGTACTGGTCGTCCTTGAACTGGCCGCGGTAGGTCTGGTCGGCCTGCTTGAGCGTACCTTCGCCGTCGCGGCGGCCGTGGCTGAAGGTGCCGGCATAATGGCTGCCTGGGGTGGTCAGGTCGCCCAGGCCCTGGAACAGGCCAGCGGCGAACTGGCCGCGATAGACCTCGCCGTTGCTGCCGTGCCACTCGCCCGGGCCGTGCCACTGGCCGTCCTTGAAACCGCCGGCGTACCAGCTGCCGTTGGGGTAATCGATGCGCCCCTCGCCCTGCAACAGGCCGTCCACCACCTGGCCCCGATAACGCCCGCCATCGGGCAGGCGGGCGTCCGGTGGCGACAGCGCTTCGCCATCACCACAGGCGGCGAGCATCAAGGTCAGGGCGATTGGCAGCAGAGGACGCATGGCGGAATCCGGGCAAAAGGTCTGCCGAGTATGCCGCAGAATGGGGCCGATGAGACAGCCATGGTAGGGGCCGCGTGGCGGCCCCGGGAACCCTCAGACGAAGCAGAGTGAAAGCGGCTCGGCGATGTAGGCAGGTTTCGCTTCGCCCTCGATCTCCAGGGTCACGGTGGCTTTCAGCAACCACTGCCCAGGCTTCTTCTCGGTCACTTCGCCCAGGTCCACCTTCAGCCGCACGTTGCTGTCGACTTTGACCGGCTGAATGAAGCGCACGCTGTCCAGCCCGTAGTTGACCACCATCTTCAGGCCTTCAGGCAACACCAGAATGTCTTCCATCAGCTTCGGGATCAGCGACAAGGTCAGAAAACCATGGGCAATGGTGCTGCCAAAGGGCGTTTTGGCGGCCTTTTCCGGGTCGACATGGATGAACTGGAAATCGCCGGTGGCCTCGGCGAACAGGTTGATGCGTTGCTGGTCGATCTTGAGCCATTCGGAACGTCCCAGTTCCTTTCCAACGTACTGCGCAAGCTCGGTAACCGGTACATAGGGCATCGCGACTCTCCAAGGTTGTCATTTGGTACGAAGGTGCAAGATCAGCACGGTGAACAGTGAGAGTCAAGTTGCCAGCACCCAGGCGAATAGCCGCTTATAGCCGGCAGCATGCTTATAATGGCCGGCATGCTCGAAGGAGATCCTTATGCTGTTGCGTGGTTTGACCTGGCTGGTGCTGTTTCAGCTGCTGGGTACGGCGATCAACCATCTGATCGTACCGATTCTGCCTGGGCCGATCATTGGCCTGTTACTGCTGTTGATCTACCTCATGGCCCGCGGTGAGGTCGGCAAGCCGCTGAACGAGGCGGCCAGCAGCTTGTTGCGCTACCTGCCGCTGCTGCTGGTCCCGCCTGCGGTGGGGGTGATGGTGTATGCCAAGGACATCGCGGCAGACTTCTGGGCCATTGCCGGGGCGCTGCTGATCTCCTGCCTGCTGACCTTGGTGTTCGTCGGTGTGCTGATGCAGAGGCTGATGCACCGCCAGGGTAAGCGCGAGGAGCAGCCATGAACCTCGATTGGCAAGGCGCCCTCGATGCGGTTGTTCACGATCCACTCTTCGGCATCGGCATCACGCTGGGTGCCTACCAGATTGTGCTGGCAGCCTATGAGAAGACGCGCTGGATTTTCCTTCAGCCGGTACTGGTGTCGATGGTACTGGTGATCGGGGTGTTGCTGGCCTGCGGCATCGATTACCGCGAGTACCGCAAAAGTACCGAAATCATGAACATACTCCTCGGCCCCGCCACGGTGGCCTTGGCCGTGCCGCTCTACCTCAACCTGCGGCGCATCCGTCAGCTGTTCTGGCCGACATTTACTACGCTGGTAATCGGGGGCCTGTTCGCCACGGTCTGCTGCCTGGTGCTGGGCTGGTGGTTCGGCGCCGAACACATGATCCTGATGACCATGGCACCCAAGTCGGTCACTTCGCCGATCGCCATGTTGGTGGCCGAGCAGATTGGTGGTGTTGCGGCCCTGGCGGCGGTGTTCGTGCTGATAACCGGTGTTATCGGGGCCATTTTTGGCCCGGCGCTGTTAAGCCGCTTTGGTGTACACAGCCCCGAGGCGCGCGGTATGTCGTTAGGTGTGACGGCCCATGCCGTGGGCACCTCGGTGGCCCTGCAGGAAAGTGACGAGTGCGGCGCGTTTGCCGCGCTGGCGATGAGCCTGATGGGGGTGGCCACGGCGGTGTTCCTGCCGTTGGCGGTCAGCCTGGTGGCTTGAGGAGTTGTGATGACGCTACCGCTGTTTCCCCTCAATACCGTGCTGTTTCCCGGGTGCCTGCTGGATTTGCAGATCTTCGAGGCGCGCTACCTGGACATGATCAGCCGCTGCATGAAGCAAGGCACCGGCTTTGGCGTGGTGTGCATTGTCGAAGGCGAGCAGGTCGGCAAGGCGCCGCCTGTGGTGGCGTCAATTGGCTGTGAGGCGCTGATTCGTGATTTCGTCCAGCAGGACAATGGCCTGCTGGGCATCCGTGTGGAGGGTGTGCGGCGCTTCGAATTGAGCCAGACCGAGGTGCAGAAGGATCAGCTGCTGCTCGGCGAAGTGCACTGGCTGCCGGAGCGGGCAGATAGCCCGCTGACCGACCAGGATGACGACCTGCTGGCTTTGCTGGTGGCGCTAGGCGAGCACCCGATGGTCGAGGCGCTCGACATGCCCCGGGATGTCGATGGGCGCCAGGCGCTGGCCAACCAGTTGGCCTATCTGCTGCCCTTCATGGAGGAGGACAAGCTGGACCTGCTGGCGCTCGACTCGCCGTCGGAGCGGCTGGCCGAGATCCAGAAGCTGCTGGAGCGGATTCAAGGCGAATTGTTTGCCTGATTGATATGTGCTGCTTGTACCGGCCTCTTCGCGGGGCAAGCCCGCTCCCACCGGTTGGATTGGTGTCCAACTTCTTGGGGGCAGTCCACTGGTGGTGGGAGCGGGCTTGCCCCGCGAAGAGGCCGATACAGGCGCCATCAATACTGGTAACGCTCCAGCGCATGCGGCAGCGCATGCATGGCAAAGAACGCCAGTAGCGCTACACACGCCGGCACCACCAGCCACCACACCCGCAGCGGCAGTGCATTGAGCGGCTGGCGGTGCTGCACCAGCGTCAGGCTCACTGCGCACACGCAGCAGGCCAGCAAGGCGCCCGCCAGAATGTCGGTCGGCCAGTGCGCCCCCAGGTAAACCCGCGACAAGGCAATGGCCAGTGCTGGAATGCACCCCAGCAATATCCACGTCAGGCGCATGCGCGGCGGTTGCCCGCGCCCAGCCAGCACCGCCATCACCAGAAAGAACGCAAACGACGCCGAACTGTGCCCGCTGGGCATGCTGTAGCTGGTCAACGGGTCGGTCAGCACCTCCGGCCGTGCTCGCGCAAACAGCCATTTCAGCGAACCGTTGGCGATCGCCGTGCCCATCAGCGCACCCCCGGCGAACAGCGCATGGCGCCACTGACGGGCCAGCAGCAGCAGGCCGGTGAGCAACCCACCGAGGAAGAACTGGGTACGGAAATCACCCAGGCGGGTCACCAGCACCACGGTACCGTCGATGGCCTGGCTGCGATGCTCCTGCACCAGAGTCATCACGCCCTGGTCGAACTCGTGCAGAAACGGCCAGCCCAGAAACACCCCGGCCAACGCCAGGAAGCTCAGCCCGGCGATCAGCCGCGTGCCATGGCGCTGGTCACGGATGCTGCTGTTCAGGCTCAAGCCGATCAGCACCGCAAGGGTGCCGGCGATGATGCCTGCGTCCAGCCAGAACCCTTCTGGCAAAGGCAGGCGCATGGCCGCGCCAGTGGCCCAACCGGGCAACAGGTAAGCGACCGACCAGCCCGCACCGGCCAGCAGGCTGACCGCGATGAAGCGCGGCAGGGGCATGTCGAACATGCCCGCGACCATGGGCAGCATCGGCCGCAGTGGGCCGATGAAGCGGCCCACTAGCAGGCTGGCGATGCCGTAACGCTGGAAGTAGGTTTCAGCGCTGCCAATCCATTCCGGGTGGTGGCGCAGCAGCGGCAAGCGCCGGATGTTCTGGTGGAAGTACTTGCCTATCGTGTACGACAGGGCATCGCCGAGCAGGCCACCAAGGAACCCCAGCAGCAAGGTTTCGCCGAGTGAAAAGGTACCGCTGCCGGCCAGCACCGCCACGGCGAACAGCAACACCGTGCCCGGCACGATGATGCCGGCAATGGCCAGGCACTCGATGCAGGCCACCAGGAAAATCGCCACACCAAGCCACTGCGGGTTGGCGCTGAGCCAGCCGGTCAGGCTGTCGAGCCATTGGCCCATGTTTCAGCTTCCTTGTTCGAGAATGAAAAAGTCTTGCCCTTCGACTTGGCCCCGGCGTAGCGGGTTCCGCGTACAAAAGCGGGCGTATTCGGCGTCGACGAAACGGTACGGCAGGTGCTCGTCGCGGCCATGCGGGATGCCCAGGCGCGTAGCCTGGATGATCCGTGGCACGTCGATAGCGCAATCTTCGACGTACAGGCGTTCAGGGTCGAAGCGCTGGGCATCCCACTGCGGCACCTTCAGGCCCAGCGCCCGACACAACAGGGTCTGGCCGGCGCACAGGCGCTCGGCAGGGCGCAGGTTGCCGCTGGCGTCGGGGTTGTTCAGCTGCATCTGCGCCAGGCTGTTGGCATCGGAGATGGCGTCCACCCACGGGAAGGCGGATTTGATCAGCACGGCATTGCCAGGGCCGTGGGCGCTGAAGTTCAGCGAATCGCCACCCCGGGCGTAGTACATGTAGATGTGCCCGCCATCGAGGAACAGCGCCTTGCGTTTCTCCGTATAGCCCAACGACGCGTGGCTGCCCTTGTCGCTGAGGTAATAGGCCTCGGTCTCGATGATCCGCGCGGCCAGCCACAGGTCGCCATGGCGATGGCGGATGACCTTGCCCAGCAGGGCCCTGGCCAGGGTCTGGGCGTCACGGTCGAAGAAACTGTCGGGCAGGGCGCGGGCAGGGCAGGGGGTGGTATCTGGCATGCTGGCGATTCGTCGTGGTGAAGGCGCGGATGATAGCAACGAATGGCTTAATCGAGGCTGAACCAAGACACTTCGATAAGTGCCGTTACATCTTTCCTACAGATTCTCGTCGGCCATTTTCTACCATCCGCCACCCGCCGCTGGGCGTATACCTGCGCGACAGTTATAATCAGCCGATTTCCCCTTCGCCAAGACACCGAACCCATGACTGAGTCCGTTCTTGACTATATGACCCGTTTGGGTCGCGCCGCTCGCCAGGCCTCCCGGGTGATCGCGCGTGCCAGCACCGCGCAGAAAAACCGCGCCCTGCAGGCCGCCGCCAATGCCTTGGACGCTGCGCGTGCCGAGCTTACCGCAGCCAACGAACTGGATTTGGCCGCCGGCCGTGCCAATGGCCTGGAGCCAGCGCTGCTCGACCGTCTGGCCCTGACCCCGGCGCGCATCGACGGCATGATCACCGGCCTGCGCCAGGTGGCCAGCCTGCCAGACCCGGTCGGCGCCATCCGCGACATGAGCTATCGCCCGTCGGGCATCCAGGTCGGCAAGATGCGCGTGCCACTGGGGGTGATCGGGATCATCTACGAGTCGCGCCCGAACGTGACCATCGATGCCGCCAGCCTGTGCCTGAAGTCGGGCAACGCCACCATCCTGCGTGGCGGCTCCGAGGCCATCCACTCCAACCGTGCCATCGCCACCTGCATTCAGCGCGGCCTGGCCGAGGCCGGCCTGCCGGCAGCGGTGGTGCAAGTGGTCGAGACCACCGACCGTGAGGCAGTAGGCGCGCTGATCAGCATGCCCGAGTTCGTCGATGTCATCGTCCCGCGCGGTGGCCGTGGCCTGATCGAACGCATCAGCCGCGATGCCCGCGTGCCGGTGATCAAGCACCTGGACGGCATCTGCCATGTCTACGTTGCCGAACACGCCGACCTGGACAAGGCCTGGCGCGTTGCTTTCAACGCCAAGACCTACCGTTATGGTATTTGCGGCGCCATGGAAACCCTGCTGGTCGACCAGCGCGTGGCCGAAGGCTTCCTGCCGGAAATGGCCCGCCGCTTCCAGGAAAAGGGCGTGGAACTGCGTGGTTGCGAGCGTACCCGTGCATTGGTCGATGCCAAGCCGGCCAGTGAAGACGACTGGCACACCGAGTACCTCGACGCCATCCTGTCGATTCGTGTGGTCGACGGCCTGGACCAGGCCATCGAGCACATCAACCACTATGGCTCGCACCATACCGATTCGATCATCACCGAACACCAGGGCCAGGCCCGTCAGTTCATGGCCGAGGTCGACTCGGCATCGGTGATGCTCAATACCCCCACCTGCTTTGCCGATGGCTTCGAATACGGCTTGGGTGCGGAAATCGGCATTTCCACCGACAAGCTGCACGCCCGCGGCCCGGTTGGCCTCGAAGGCCTGACCTGCGAGAAGTTCGTGGTGATCGGTGACGGCCAGCTGCGTGGCCAGGAGTCCTGCTGAGTTGAGCAAGGCCCAGGCAGTCCGGCGCATCGGCATTCTTGGCGGTACGTTCGACCCCGTGCACATCGGCCACCTGCGCAGCGCGCTGGAAGTGGCCGAGTACATGGCGCTCGACGAGCTGCGCCTGTTGCCCAATGCCCGCCCGCCGCACCGCGACACTCCGCAGGTGTCGGCACAGGATCGCTTGGCCATGGTGCGCGAGGCGGTGCAGGGCGTCGAACGCCTGAGCGTGGATGCCCGCGAGCTGGAGCGAGACAAACCGTCGTATACCATCGACACGCTGGAATCGATCCGCGCCGAACTGGGCGCCAACGACCAGCTGTACTTGCTGTTGGGCTGGGACGCCTTCTGTGGCCTGCCTGGCTGGCATCGATGGGAAGAACTGCTGCAACACTGTCACATCCTGGTGCTGCAACGCCCGGATGCGGACGTAGAACCCCCTGACGAGCTGCGCAACCTGCTGGCTGCGCGCTCCGAGAGCGATCCCACCGCCATGTCCGGCCCGGCGGGGAATATTTCGTTCGTCTGGCAGACGCCGCTTGCGGTGTCGGCTACACAGATCCGACAGCTGCTGGCCAGCGGCAGATCGGTGAGGTTCCTGGTGCCGGACGCCGTACTGGCCTACATCGAGGCACACGAACTGTATCGTGTGCCTAACTGACGGCGCCCCGTGGGCGCCTCATCCAACGAGTTGAACGAGTTTTATATGAGCAAGCAGAAAACCAATGGCATCAGCGGCGAAGCACTGGTCAAGCTGACCATCAGCGCTCTGGAAGACGTCAAGGCCCAGGACATCCAGGTCATCGACGTGCGCGAAAAGCACAGCCTGACCGACTACATGATCATTGCCACCGGTACCTCCAACCGCCAGATCAACGCGATGCTGGAAAAGGTCCGTGAAGCGGTGAAGAAAGAAGGCGCGCAGCCGCTGGGCGAAGAAGGCAAAGGCGACAGCGACTGGGTGCTGCTGGACCTGAACGACGTCATCGTGCACATGATGACCGCCGCTGCCCGCCAGTTCTACGATCTGGAGCGCCTGTGGCTGGGTGCCGAGCAGAGCCGTGCCGCCGATGCCAAGCACCACAGCCCGGAAAACGCCAGCGACTACTTCACCGACAAGCTCAAAGACCGGGAATAAGGAAGCGTCGTGCGTCTGCGCCTGATCGCGGTCGGCTCGCGCATGCCCAAGTGGGTCGAGGAAGGCTGGCATGAATATGCCAAGCGCCTGCCCCAGGAGCTGTCGCTTGAGCTGGTGGAAATCCCGCTGAACACCCGTGGCAAGAATGCCGACGTCGCCCGCCTGATTCGTCAGGAGGGTGAGGCCATGCTGAGCAAAGTTCAGCCTGGGGAACGCATTGTCACCCTCGAGGTCCATGGCAAGCCCTGGAGTACCGAGCAGCTGGCGACCGAGCTGGACCGCTGGCGCCTGGACTCGCGCACGGTGAATTTGATGGTGGGCGGCCCGGAAGGGCTGGCGCCTGAGGTCTGCGCGCGCGCCGAGCAGCGCTGGTCGCTGTCGCCGCTTACCTTGCCGCACCCGTTGGTAAGGATACTCATCGGCGAGCAGATCTATCGCGCCTGGACTGTATTGTCCGGGCACCCTTACCACAAATGAGCCTGTAAGCAGTCCGATGTCGCAGCCGATCCGTCTCAAGGACCACGAGAAAGACGCCCGCCTGGTGCGTAACCGCGTCGTGGTCGGCGCTGTGGCGATCATGCTGCTTATCTGCGTGCTGATTGCGCGGCTGTATTACCTGCAGATCATCCAGTACGACTATCACTCGACGCTGTCGGAGAACAACCGGGTGCATGTGCAGCCGATCCCGCCCACGCGCGGGCTGATCTTCGACCGCAACGGGGTGATCATCGCCGATAACCGGCCCAGCTTCAGCCTGTCCATGACCCGTGAACGTGCGGGTAACTGGCAGGAAGTGTTGGACAACATCGTCGAAGTGCTGGAGCTCACGCCAGACGACCGCGCGCTCTTCGAAAAACGCATGCGGCAGGGGCGGCGGCCATTCGAGCCGGTGCCGATCCTGTTCGAGCTGAATGAGGAGCAGATCGCCCGCGTCGCGGTCAACCAGTTCCGCCTGCCCGGTGTGGAGGTGGTCGCCCAGTTGGTCCGGCACTACCCGCAGGGTGCGCATTTTGCCCACTCGGTGGGCTATGTGGGGCGCATCAACGAGAAAGAGCTGAAAGTGCTCGACCCGGTGAACTACAGCGGCACGCACCACATCGGCAAGACCGGTATCGAGCGCTTCTACGAGGACGACCTGCATGGCCAGGTCGGCTATGAAGAAGTCGAGACCAATGCCCGCGGCCGCGTGTTGCGGGTGCTCAAGCGCACCGACCCGAAGCCCGGCAAGGACATCGTGCTGAGCCTCGACATCAAGCTGCAGGAAGCCGCAGAGGCCGCCCTGGGTGGCCGCCGTGGTGCAGTGGTGGCGCTCGACCCGCGCACCGGCGAGGTGCTGGCGATGGTCAGCCAGCCAAGCTTCGACCCCAACCTGTTCGTCACCGGCATCGGCTTCAAGGCTTATGCCGAGTTGCGTGACTCGATTGACCGGCCGCTGTTCAACCGGGTGTTGCGCGGGCTGTATCCGCCAGGCTCGACCATCAAGCCAGCGGTGGCCATCGCCGGCCTGGACAGTGGTGTGGTCAACGCCGGCAGCCGGGTGTTCGACCCGGGCTATTACCAGTTGCCCAACTACGACCACAAATACCGTAACTGGAACCGCAGCGGTGATGGCTGGGTCGACCTGGACACCGCGATCATGCGCTCCAATGACACCTACTTCTACGATCTTGCCCACAAGATGGGTATTGATCGGCTGTCCGGCTACATGAACAAGTTCGGCATCGGCCAGAAGGTCGCGCTCGACATGTTCGAAGAATCGGCCGGGCTGATGCCATCGCGCGAATGGAAGCGTGCCACCCGCCGCCAGGCATGGTTCCCGGGTGAAACGCTGATCCTCGGTATCGGCCAGGGCTACATGCAGGCCACGCCCTTGCAGCTGGCCCAGGCCACTGCGCTGATCGCCAACAAAGGCGTGTGGAACCGCCCGCACCTGGCCAGGACCATCGAAGGCCAGCCCCCAGTGGACCCGAACCCCATGGAAAACATCGTGCTGCGTGACAAGTCCGATTGGGCCAAGGTCACCCACGGCATGGAGCAGGTGATGCACAACGCCCGTGGTACCGCGCGCAAGGCTGCGGCCGGCGCGCAATACCGCATCGCCGGCAAGAGCGGTACCGCCCAGGTGGTGGCGATCAAGCAAGGCGAGAAGTACGACCGCAACAAACTTCAGGAGCGCCACCGCGACCACGCGTTGTTCGTCGCCTTCGCCCCAGCCGACGATCCGAAGATCGTTGTCTCGGTGATGGTCGAGAACGGCGAGTCCGGCTCCGGCGTTGCCGCACCCGTGGTGCGGCAGATCATGGACGCCTGGCTGCTCGACGAGCATGGCCGGCTGAAGTCCGAGTTCGCTCCTGCCACCGTCGCCCAGGAAACGGCCCCGTGATGAACAATTTCGATCGCATGCTCTCCAGCGAGGACGTGATGCGTCGACGCGCCAGCTTCCTGCAGCGCATCCACATCGACGGCCCCTTGCTGGTCATCCTGCTGACCCTCGCGGCCGGCAGCCTGTTCGTGCTCTATTCGGCCAGCGGCAAAAACTGGGACCTGTTGCTCAAGCAGGCCACCTCGTTCGGCCTCGGCCTGGTGTCGATGTTCGTCATCGCCCAGCTCGAACCGCGCTTCATGGCCCGCTGGGTGCCGCTTGCGTACCTTGCCGGGGTATTGCTGCTGGTCGTGGTGGACGTCATGGGCCATAACGCCATGGGCGCTACACGCTGGATCAACATTCCCGGGGTGATCCGCTTCCAGCCCTCGGAGTTCATGAAGATCATCATGCCGGCGACCATCGCCTGGTACCTGTCCAAGCGCACCTTGCCGCCGCAGCTCAAGCACGTGGCAATCAGCCTGGTGCTGATCGGCGTGCCGTTCATTCTCATCGTCCGCCAGCCGGACCTGGGCACGGCGCTGCTGATTCTGGCGTCGGGTGCGTTCGTGCTGTTCATGGGCGGGCTGCGCTGGCGCTGGATCCTCAGCGTGCTGGCGGCGGCAGTACCGGTGGCGGTGGCCATGTGGTTCTTTGTCATGCACGACTACCAGAAGCAGCGGGTACTGACCTTCCTCGACCCGGAAAGCGACCCGCTGGGCACCGGTTGGAACATCATCCAGTCCAAGGCGGCAATCGGCTCTGGCGGGGTGTTCGGCAAGGGCTGGCTGCTGGGCACCCAGTCGCACCTGGACTTCCTCCCGGAAAGCCATACCGACTTCATCATCGCCGTGCTCGGCGAGGAATTCGGCCTGGTCGGCATCTGCCTGCTGCTGATTGTCTACCTGCTGCTGATTGGCCGCGGCCTGATGATCACCGCGCAAGCGCAGACCCTTTTCGGCAAGCTGCTGGCAGGCAGCCTGACCATGACTTTCTTTGTATATGTGTTCGTCAATATCGGTATGGTCAGCGGCCTTCTGCCCGTGGTGGGCGTGCCGCTGCCCTTCATTAGTTATGGCGGAACTTCGTTGGTGACGCTGCTGTCAGCGTTTGGCGTTCTCATGTCGATCCACACGCACCGCAAATGGATCGCCCAGGTTTGAATAAGGTGAAGAATTTCATGCAAGCAGTGCGTAACTGGGCTGCCCGATGTGCGCCGTGGATCGGTGCGGTGGGCCTGTTCGGCGCTGTCCAGCAGGCTCACGCCGGTGATTATGACGGCTCGCCGCAAGTGGCCGAGTTCGTCGGCGAAATGAGCCGCGACTACGGCTTTGCCAGCGAGCAGTTGATGGGCGTGTTCCGCGAGGTGCAACGCAAGCAATCGATCCTCGACGCCATTTCGCGTCCGGCCGAACGGGTAAAACCGTGGAAGGAATACCGGCCGATGTTCATCACCGACGCGCGCATCGCCCGCGGTGTGGATTTCTGGCGCCAGCACGAAGCGGTGCTGGCCCGCGCCGAGCAGGCCTACGGCGTACCGGCGCAATACATTGTCGCGATCATCGGGGTGGAAACCTTCTTCGGTCGAAACACGGGCAATTACCGGGTGATCGACGCGCTGTCGACCCTGGGGTTCGACTACCCGCCGCGTGCCGAATTCTTCCGCAAGGAACTGCGCGAGTACCTGCTGCTGGCGCGCGACGAGCAGCTTGACCCGCTGACCCTCAAAGGTTCTTACGCCGGGGCCATGGGCCTGCCGCAGTTCATGCCGAGCAGTTTCCGCAACTACGCGGTGGACTTCGACGGCGACGGCCACATCAATATCTGGAACAACCCGGACGATGCCATCGGCAGCGTCGCCAGCTATTTCCAGCGCCATGGCTGGGTAGCCGGGCAGGGCGTGGTCAGCCGCGCCCAAGTCACTGGCAACCGGGCCGACGAAGGCTTGACCACCGGCATCGAGCCGGTGAAGACCGTCGGGGAGTTGCGAGCGCTGGGCTGGTCGAGCCATGATGCGCTGCGCGATGATCTGCCGGTTACCGCCTTCCGCCTGGAGGGCGACAACGGCCCGGAATACTGGATGGGCCTGAAGAACTTCTACGCGATCACTCGCTACAACCGCAGCGTGATGTATGCCATGGCGGTGCATCAGCTCGCGCAACAGCTGGTCCAAGTACGGGGCGTCAAGTAATGCGCGCAATCATCTCTGCCAATAGCTTCAAGCTGCTGACCTGCATGGCGGTCGGCATGTTGCTGGTCAGCTGCTCTTCCAGTCGCCCGACCACCCCTAAGCAAAGCGGTAATACCGTCCGTGCTCAGCCCGGGCTGGACATCAACCGTGCCCACAAGGACGGTGCGCCCTGGTGGGACGTGGATGTGAACAAGATCCCCGACGCCACACCGACCGTGCATACCGGCAATTACAAGGCCAACCCGTATACGGTGCTGGGCAAGACCTACTACCCGATGCAGGACTCGCGCAACTACCGCGCCGAGGGCACGGCGTCGTGGTACGGCACCAAGTTCCACGGGCAGAACACTGCCAATGGCGAGCTGTACGACCTGTATGGCATGAGCGCAGCGCACAAGACCCTGCCACTGCCGGCCTACGTGCGGGTGACCAACCTGGCCAACGGGCGCAGCGTGGTGCTGCGGGTCAATGACCGCGGCCCGTTCTATTCCGACCGCATCATCGACTTGTCCTACGCGGCGGCGAAGAAGCTCGGCTATGCCGAGATCGGCACCGCGCACGTACGGGTCGAAGGTATCGACCCGCAACAATGGTGGGCCCAGAAAGGCCAGCAACCGCCGTTGATGCTCAAGGAACCTCAGGCCGCCCAACCCCAGGCGATTGCCGCCAACACCGGGCGCGTCGAGCAATGGACACCGCCGCCGCAGCAGCACGCAGCGCCTGTGGTGCCGGTGCAGGTGGGGGGCAACAATGTGCCAGCGGGCAGCGGGGGCAACTTCCTGCAGGTGGGCGCCTTTGCCAACCCGGACGCCGCCGAGTTGCTGCGTTCGAAACTGAGCACCATGGTCAGTGCACCGGTGTTCATCAGCTCCATCGTGCGCAACCAGCAGACCCTGCACCGCGTACGCCTGGGGCCGATCAACAGCCAGGGCGAGATCCAGCAGGCGCAGGACAGCATTCGCCTGGCGAACCTTGGCCAGGCCAAGTTGGTCACAGCTGACTGACCTGTCTGTTTTGTCATGAATTGCCGGGCGCGGGCATGTACAATGTCCGCTTTTGCCCGCAGCGACATAAAGCCGCACTTTGCAGGCTCGGCCCAAGGCCGCAAAAACTAGACTGACTGGCGCTGGGCACACGACGTGGCCCAGGGAACATCTCAGACCATTAGCGATTTTCGAGAGACGGATGAACATCACCAACCTTGCCAAACGACTTTGCCTGCCTGTACTGCTGCTGATCACGCCTGTCGCCTTCGCGGCAGAGCAGATGATGCCTGCACCTCCGCAATTGGCAGCCAAGTCCTACGTACTCATGGACGCGTCCAGCGGCAACGTGCTGGTCGAGAACAATGGTGACGAGCGCCTGCCGCCGGCCAGCCTGACCAAGCTGATGACCGCCTACATCGCCACCCTGGACATCCGCCGTGGCCAGATCGGCGAGAACGACCCGGTTACCGTCAGCGAAAACGCCTGGCGTACCGGCGGTTCGCGCATGTTCATCAAGGTTGGCAGCCAGGTGACCGTCAGCGACCTGCTGCACGGCATCATCATCCAGTCGGGCAACGATGCATCGGTCGCCCTGGCCGAGCACATCGCCGGCAGTGAAGACGCCTTTGCCGACATGATGAACAAGACTGCCGCCGACCTGGGCATGTCCAACAGCCACTTCATGAACCCCACCGGCCTGCCGAACCCTGAGCATTACTCCTCGGCCCACGACATGGCCTCGCTGGCGCGCGCGATCATCAACGTCGACCCGGCGCACTACGCGATCTACTCGCAGAAAGAGTTCTTCTGGAACAACATCAAGCAGCCGAACCGCAACCTGCTGCTGTGGCGTGACAAGACGGTCGATGGCCTGAAAACCGGCCACACCGACGAAGCCGGCTACTGCATGGTCGCTTCGGCCGTGCGTGACGGCCAGCGCCTGATCGCCGTGGTGTTCGGCACCAACAGCGAACAATCGCGTGCTGCCGAGACCCAGAAGCTGCTGACCTACGGTTTCCGCTTCTTCGAAACCCAGACCTTCTACCAGAAGGGCACCGAGCTGGCGCAGGCTCCGGTCTGGAAAGGCGCCACCAGCATCGTAAAGGCTGGCCTGGCTGACGACCTGACCATGACTATGCCTAAAGGCCAATTGAAGCGCCTGCAGGCTTCGATGACCATGAACCCGCAGCTCACCGCACCGATCGCCAAAGGTGACGTGATCGGCAAAGTGGAAGTCAAACTGGATGAGAACGTGGTTCACAGCGCCGACCTGATCGCCCTCGATGGCGTTGAGGAAGGTGGTTTCATCCGTCGTATGTGGGATAGCATCCGTCTATTCTTCTACGGGTTGTTCAACTGATAACGTGACCTGCCACGCCCCCGCTGATCGTTGCGGGGGCGTTGTTGTTGCCACGGCTTACGAGGCCGTTTCCGCCATGAGCGAACCTGACGTCAAGTCGCACAAAATCGAATTCCCTTGCGCCGATTACCCCATCAAGGTCATCGGCGATACCGTTGTCGGCTTCAAGGACACGGTGATCGAGATTCTCAGCAAGCACGCCAAGGTCGACCTTGCCACGCTGGCCGAGCGCCAGAGCAAGGAAGGCAAGTACACCACTGTGCAGCTGCACATCGTTGCCACCAGCGAAGACCAGCTGCACGACATCAACAGCGCCCTGCGCGCGACCGGCATCGTGAAAATGGTGCTTTGATGTCCCTTTGTCTCGGTTTTCGCGATCTTGGCCTGCAGCCCTATGAACCGGTGCTGCAAGCCATGCGTCGCTTCACCGAGCAGCGTAGCCCCGACAGCCAGGACGAAATCTGGCTGGTCGAGCACCCCGCGGTCTTCACCCAGGGCCAGGCCGGCAAGGCCGAGCACCTGCTGGTGCCGGGCGACATCCCGGTGGTGCAGACCGACCGTGGCGGCCAGGTGACCTACCACGGCCCCGGGCAACTGGTGGCCTACCTGTTGCTGGACGTGCGCCGCCTGGGCTTTGGCGTGCGCGAACTGGTCAGCCGCATCGAGCAGACACTGATCGAGCTGCTCGCCAGCTACGGTGTCACTGCTGCGGCCAAGCCCGATGCGCCGGGTGTCTATGTCGATGGAGCGAAAATCGCCTCCCTCGGCCTGCGAATCCGCAACGGCCGTTGCTTCCACGGCCTTGCTCTGAATGTGGACATGGACCTTGCTCCATTCCGCCGAATCAACCCCTGTGGGTATGCGGGGCTGGCCATGACCCAGCTGCGTGACCTGGCAGGCCCGATCGAACTCGACGAGGTCAGGACAAGGCTGCGCGGACAGCTGGTCAAGCACCTCGACTATGCTGAGCAGACGACCCTGACGGGCGGAATCGACTGAATATGACAACTGTGCAAGAAGCCGTGCCGAACCTGATACCTACCCAGGATGCCACCCCGCGCCCAGCGCCGAAGAAGGTGGAAGCTGGGGTCAAGCTGCGTGGCGCCGACAAGGTGGCGCGCATCCCGGTGAAGATCATCCCCACCGATGAACTGCCGAAGAAACCCGACTGGATCCGCGTGCGCATCCCGGTATCCCCTGAGGTTGACCGCATCAAGCAGCTGCTGCGCAAGCACAAGCTGCACAGCGTGTGCGAAGAGGCGTCCTGCCCGAACCTGGGCGAATGCTTCTCCGGTGGCACCGCGACCTTCATGATCATGGGTGACATCTGCACCCGTCGCTGCCCGTTCTGCGACGTCGGCCACGGCCGACCGAAGCCACTGGACGTGGACGAGCCGAAGAACCTGGCCGTGGCCATTGCCGACCTGCGCCTGAAGTACGTGGTGATTACCTCGGTGGACCGCGACGACCTGCGTGACGGGGGTGCCCAGCACTTCGCCGACTGCATCCGCGAAATTCGCGCACTGTCGCCGGGCGTGCAGCTGGAAACCCTGGTGCCGGACTACCGCGGCCGCATGGACGTGGCCTTGGAGATCACCGCGCAAGAGCCGCCGGATGTCTTCAACCACAACCTCGAAACCGTACCGCGCCTGTACAAGGCTGCGCGCCCGGGTTCGGACTACGATTGGTCGCTGGACCTGCTGCAGAAGTTCAAGCAGCTGGTCCCGCACGTGCCGACCAAGTCGGGCCTGATGCTCGGCCTGGGTGAAACCGACGAAGAAGTGATCGAAGTGATGCACCGCATGCGCGAGCATGACATCGACATGCTGACCCTCGGCCAGTACCTGCAGCCTTCGCGCAGCCACTTGCCGGTGCAGCGCTTCGTGCACCCGGACACCTTCGCCTGGTTCGCCGAGGAAGGCTACAAGATGGGCTTCAAGAACGTCGCTTCGGGCCCGTTGGTGCGCTCGTCCTACCACGCCGACCAGCAGGCTCACGAAGCCAAGATCAAGCTCTGATCCTGGTTTGAGCCACCCATGCCGATGCGCGCCGAAAGGTGGCATCGGCATTTTTGTTTGTGTGCCATGCGCTGCAAGGAGTTGCGATGAATTGCGCCGAAACCTTTGAATGCCGCCTTCCTGCTGCAGTGCCGGGCAATGCCTGCTTTGCCATCGTCGCCCCAGCCGGCCCAGCCCGGCTGGACGCACAAAAGGCCAGCCAGTGGTTCGCCGAGCGTGGCTACCGCTGCCGTATCTACCCAGGCGTGGGGCAGGCCCAAGGCTACCTGGCAGGCTCCGATCAGCAACGCGTGCAAGACCTGCACGACGCCTTCGCAGACCCGGCGATCGACGCGATCCTGTGCATGCGCGGTGGTTACGGGAGCATGCGCCTGCTCGACAGGCTCGACTTCGACCTGATCCGCCGCAACCCCAAGCCGCTGATTGGCTACAGCGACATTACCGCGTTGCACATGGCCATCTACCGCAAAACCGGTTTGGTCACGTTCCACGGGGCCATGCTCAATGCCGACCTGCTCGGCGCCAAGCTCGCGCCGACCGAGTCTTCGCTTGTGGCACAGTTGAGTGGGGCGTTAGCGGCGGGGGATGCGCTTGTTCATCCCGCCGAGTTCCCCTTGAGCAGTGTGGTGCCGGGTGTTGCAAGGGGGCGTCTGCTGGGCGGCAACTTGTCGATCCTGGGCGCTACCATGGGTACGCTGGCGGAAATCGATACGCAGGGCTGCATCCTGTTCATCGAGGACGTCAACGAGCCGCTTTATCGGGTGGACCGCTTGCTTACCCAGCTGCGCCTTGCCGGCAAGCTGGAGGGCGTGAAGGGTGTGCTGGTGGGGGATTTTGCCGGGATTACCGTTGCGGCCTTGACGCCACTGTTGCACGACATCTTCGGGGCGCTGGGTGTGCCGGTGCTGGCCGGCTGGCGCAGTGGGCATTGTGATCCGAATGTGTGTTTGCCTATGGGGGCTGAGGTGGTGCTGGACAGCGAGGCGCAGAGCCTGGTGTTGGCGCAGGATTTGTTCAAGGCTTGAGAAGGTTGGGGCCGCTTTGCGGCCCATCGCCGGCAAGCCAGCTCCTACAAGGCTTGCGTTACGCCTGTGGGAACCGGCTTGCCGGCCACTCTCAGCATTATTGTTGGCGCAAGCTATCGAGCAGCTTGTGCGTCGGGTACCCGTCCGCTGGCCAGCCCAGCCCCTGCTGCGCATTGCGGATGGCTTTGCGGGTATTGGCGCCGATGATGCCATCCGGGTTGCCTGCCTGGTGCCCGCTGGCGTTCAGCAGGTTCTGCAACTCCATGCGCTCGCTGCGGCTCAGCGGCAGGTCTTCCTTCGGCCAGCTGCCGGCAATGAAGCCCCAGCCCGAGAAGCGGTCCCCCAGCAAGCTCACCGCCAGGGCATAGGACGACGAGTTGTTGTACTTGAGGATGGCGCGGAAGTTGTCCAGCACCAGGAACGCCGGGCCACGGGCGCCTGCCGGCAGCAGCAGTGCAGCAGAGAGCTGGTTGCTATTGGCGGGCAGCTGCGTGCCTGCCGGTAGCTTCACACCCATCTGCAGCCATTCGCTGACAGGCTTGCGCAGCGAGCCGTCGGCCAGCCAGTAGTCGAAACCTGCCGGTACCTGTACCTCGAAGCCCCAAGACTGACCGCGTTTCCAGCCGGAGCTTTGCAGGTAGTGGGCCGTGGACGCCAGGGCGTCCGGCGTGCTGTTCCAGATGTCGCGACGGCCGTCGCCGTCGAAGTCCACCGCATGGGTGTTGTAGGTGGTCGGGATGAACTGGGTCTGGCCCATCGCGCCGGCCCACGAGCCACGCATGGCCTCGGGCTGGATATCGCCGTGCTGGATGATCTGCAGGGCGGCGATCAGCTGGTCCTGGGCGAACTGCGGCCGGCGGCCTTCGTAAGCCAGCGTGGCCAGCGAGCGGATCACCGACTTGCTGCCCTGGAACTGGCCAAAATTACTCTCCATGCCCCACACCGAGACCAGAACCTGGCGGTCAACGCCATAACGCTGCTCCAGGCGGGTCAGCAGTTCAGCATTCTGCTCAAGCAGCTTTTTGCCGTTGCGCACGCGCAGCGGCGACAACGCGCCTTCGAGGTACTCCCACACCGGGCGGGTGAATTCGGGCTGGCTGCGGTCGGCCTTGATCACGTCCATGTCCGGCGTGACGCCGAGGAACGCGCGGTCGAAGGTGCTTGCCGAAATGCCGGCTTGCAAGGCTTGTTCACGGAAACCGGCCTGCCACTGTGCAAAGGTTTGCAGCGGCTGGATTTCAGTACTGACGTCGGTTGTGGCGCTGGGCAGGGTGACTGCCGGCGCGGGCTGGGCGGGGGCCAGCGGCAGGGCGTCGGCGGCGGTGGGTTTTTCCGCGCAGGCGACGAGCAGGATGAAGCTGGAGGCCGCGATCAGCTGGCGGGATTTCCAACGAGGGAGAAGACTGAAGAGCATGCACAGATCCAGAATTTCAGGTCAGGTGCCGACCATACCATGCCTGCGCTTTCGATGCTTTCATGCGGCCAAAAAGTAAGAAGCCTCCCAATCTCTCGATTGGAAGGCTTCGCGGCGGTAGCTGCCTTTGCCCTTGTCCGGTTGTTCCTGGCGGCAGCGGAACAGTGGCTGGGCGACGATGGATTTGGCCTTGTTGGGGCCGTGCTTTTTCGGCTTTTTGCTCATGGCGAGGTTCCCGTTGGGGTGGAGTGCGGGTGGACTCTAGGCCTGAAGGGAGGGGAGGGCCAATTGATTGTGTGTATGGCCCTCGGCGCTTACTCGGGAGGCAGCGCCAGGCGCTGGCCGGCCATGAGCAGCGACAGCCGCGATAGACCGGTCCAAGGCGACCCCTCGGCCTGCCCTTTGATCTGTGCGTCGATACGTTGGGCATCCTGCAGCAACTGTGCCCAGCGCTGCGCCGAAAGGCGCTGCAGGGCTTTGCTGACCAGCGGCCGGCGTTTGTCCCACACCGGTGGGCGGGCCTGGCTGAACGCCTTGTCCAGCGGCACGCCCTGGCTGAACTGCTGCGCCAGCCCGGCCAGCAGGCGCAGTTCGCGGGCCAGCGCCCAGAGAATCACCGGTGGCTCCACTCCTTCACCGCGCAGGCCTTCGAGCATGCGCAGGGCGTGTGCGGCCTCGCCATTGAGGATGGCATCGACCAGGCCGAAGACATCGAAGCGCGCACTGTCGGCAACAGCCGCCTGTACGGTTTCGACGGTGATCTGGTTGCCCTCGGCAAGCAGCTTGAGCTTTTCGATTTCTTGCGCTGCGGCCAGCAGGTTGCCTTCGACCCGCGCGGCGATCAGGTCGACCGCGTCGCGCTGGGCCGACAGACCCGCCTGCGCCAAGCGCTGGTTGATCCACTGCGGCAACTGTTGGGCATCCACCGGCCAGATCTGGATGAACTGGCAGTGGGCGCCTTCGATCAAGGCCTTGCCCCACTTGGTCTTCTGCGCGCTGCCATCGAGCTTGGGCAGGCTGACCAGCAGCAAGGTGTCTTCGGCGGGGTTGGCGCAGTACTCCATCAGGGCCGCGGCGCCTTTGTCACCGGGCTTGCCCGAGGGCAGGCGCAGTTCCAGCAGGCGGCGCTGGGCGAACAGCGACAGGCTGGCGCCGGCCTGGAGCAGGGTGCCCCAGTCGAAGTTGGCGTCGGCGCTGAACACCTGGCGCTCGTCGAAACCTTGCTGACGCGCCGTATTACGGATGGCGTCGGCAGCTTCCTGACACAGCAGCGGGTCGTCGCCGCTGACCACGTAGACCGGGGCCAAGGTGCCTTGCAGGTGCTTGTTGAGTTGGGCGGGGGCGAGTTTCATGGGAAACAGGCGGGGCACCGGGGTGCCCCGCGCGGGCTTATTTGCCCGGGATTTCCAGCGGCGACTGCTGCGGCGTTTCCGCCTGCTGACGGCGCGCGGCTTCCAGCGCGTCGGCTTCGGCTTTGGCGCGTTCGTCGGCCTTGCGCTGCAGCTCGTCAAGCTGCGTCGGGGTCAGGTTCTGCAGGCGCGCCATCATCGACTGCACCAGTTCGCGGCGCATTTCCACGCGGGCCTGGCTGGCTTCCTGGTCGGAGCCGGTGATGTTGCCACCGTCACGCACGTAGATCTTGCGCACTTCAACCTTGTCGCTCAGCAGCTCCAGGTTGTTCAAGCCCAGGATGCTGTAGTTGAGGGTGGTGGTCAGCTCGTATTCGGCCGTACGGCTGCCGCCGCTGTAGCTCGCCGAACGCTGGTTTTCCTGCTCGTTGGTCAGCTCCAGGCGATAAGGCGCGCCGGTGTGAACGTTGACGCCGCTACGCTCCAGAGCCTGGCGAAGCTGGACCACGGTCTGGCCGTAGGCGTTGCGCGCGCCGACGTCCATCTCCTTGACGCTGAGTTCGTTGGTGCCGGTGCCGCGCAGCTGGAAACCGCAGGCGCTGAGCATTACGGCCAGGCCCATTACCAGCAGATTGCGTTTGATCATGTTGTAGCTCCCTTGTGGGCCAATACCGCCCACCTGCACTGGCTGCAGGTGGGCGTTGCCATCAGTTGGCGACGATGTTGACCAGCTTGCCCGGTACCACGATGACCTTGCGGATGGTCAGGCCATCGATGAAGCGCAGGACATTTTCGTTGCTGCGGGCGGCGGCTTCGACTTCTTCGCGGCTGGCAGCGGCCGGCATCTCTACCTGGCCACGCAGTTTACCGTTGACCTGGACCACCAGGGTAATGGTGTCCTGCACCAGCGCTTGTTCATCGACGCTTGGCCAGGCGGCATCGATCACCGAGCCTGCGTGGCCCAGTTGCTGCCACAGCTCATGGCTGATGTGCGGGGTGATCGGGGCCAGCAGCAGGGTTACGGCTTCCAGGCCTTCCTGCAGCAGGGCACGGTCTTGCTCGGTGGCCTGCGGGGCCTTCTCCAGCACGTTCATCACTGTCATCACCTGGGCGATGGCGGTGTTGAACTTGTGGTACTGGCCGATATCGGTGCTGGCCTGCTTGATGGCGGCATGGATGGCACGGCGGATGACCTTCTGCTCGTCGCTCAGTGCAGCGGTGTCCAGCTTGCCCGGCAGCCCTTGGCTGACGTGGCCCTGGGCCAGGCGCCAGACCCGGCGCAGGAAGCGGCTGGCACCCTCGACGCCGGAGTCGGACCATTCCAGGCTCATGTCGGGCGGCGAAGCGAACATCATGAACAGGCGGCAGGTGTCGGCGCCGTAGGCTTCGATCATCGACTGCGGGTCGACGCCGTTGTTCTTCGACTTCGACATCTTCTCGGTGCCGCCGATTTCCACTGGCAGGCCGTCGGTCTTCAGGCGTGCGCCAATGATCTTGGCCTTGGCATCGCGCTCGATTTCGACGTCGGCCGGGTTGAACCAGTCCTTGCCGCCATTGCTGGCAACGCGGTAGTAGGTCTCGGCGACCACCATGCCCTGGGTCAGGAGGTTCTTGAAAGGCTCGTTGGAGGTGACCAGGCCTTCGTCACGCATCAGCTTGTGGAAGAAACGCGCGTACAGCAGGTGCAGGATCGCGTGCTCGATGCCGCCGATGTACTGATCGACCGGCAGCCAGTGATTGGCGGCTTTCGGGTCGACCAGGCCCTGGTCATAGTTGGGCGAGGCGTAGCGGGCGAAATACCAGGACGATTCCACGAAGGTGTCCATGGTGTCGGTTTCGCGCTTGGCCGCAGTGCCACATTTAGGGCAGGTGCACGCGTAGAACTCAGGCATGCGCGCCAGTGGCGAACCGGCGCCGTCCGGCACCACGTTCTCGGGCAGAGTGACCGGCAGCTGGTCTTCCGGCACCGGCACGTCGCCGCAGGACGGGCAGTGGATGATCGGGATCGGGCAGCCCCAGTAGCGCTGGCGGCTGATGCCCCAGTCGCGCAGGCGGAACTGGGTACGCGATTTGCCCAGGTCCTTGCGGATCAGCGCGGCTTCGATGGCGTCGAAGGCGCCGGCGAAGTCCAGGCCGTCGAATTCGCCGGAGTTGATCAACTGGCCATGCTCGCCGTAGGCAGCCTGCCACTCGCTGCTGACTTCATCGCCAGCGCTGGTGCGCACCACGGACTTGACCGGCAGGTTGTACTTGTGGGCGAACTCGAAATCGCGCTCGTCGTGGGCCGGCACGGCCATCACGGCGCCGTCGCCGTAGTGCATCAGCACGTAGTTGGCGACCCACACTGGCAGCTTCTCGCCGGTCAGCGGGTGCTCGACCAGGAGGGAAGTGGCCATGCCCTTCTTCTCCTGGGTGGCCATGTCGGCTTCGGCCACGCTGCCGCTCTTGCACTCGTCGATGAACGCCTGCAGCGCCGGGTTGCCCTGGGCGGCCTGAGTGGCCAACGGGTGTTCGGCGGCGACGGCAACGTAGGTTGCGCCCATCAGGGTGTCCGGACGGGTAGTGAATACCTTCAGGGTGCCTGCGTGGCCGATGCTCGCCTGGTCGTAAGGGAACTGCACTTCCATGCCGCGCGACTTGCCGATCCAGTTGCGCTGCATGGTCTTGACCTGTTCAGGCCAGCCCGGCAGCTCGTCGAGGCTTTCCAGCAGCTCGTCGGCGTAATCGGTGATGCGGAAGTAGTACATCGGGATTTCGCGCTTTTCGATCAGCGCGCCGGAACGCCAGCCGCGGCCATCGATGACCTGCTCGTTGGCGAGTACGGTCTGGT
Source organism: Pseudomonas sp. P39-UII1 (assembly GCF_039672635.1). Lineage (NCBI taxonomy): Bacteria > Pseudomonadati > Pseudomonadota > Gammaproteobacteria > Pseudomonadales > Pseudomonadaceae > Pseudomonas > Pseudomonas sp. P39-UII1. Next base: position 42,546 of record NZ_JBDFPP010000012.1, on the reverse strand, counting down.
CGGCCGGGTCCCAGTTCACGGTCCCGTTCTTGCGGTAGATGATGCCTTTTTCGAACAGGCGGGTGAACAGCCACTGTTCCCAGCGGTAGTAGTCCGGCTTGCAGGTGGTGACTTCACGTGCCCAATCGATGGCCAGGCCCAGGCTCTTGAGCTGGGTCTTCATGTAGTCGATGTTTTCGTATGTCCACTTGGCCGGGGCGACGTTGTTTTTCATCGCCGCGTTTTCCGCAGGCATGCCGAAGGCGTCCCAGCCCATCGGCTGCAGGACGTTTTTGCCCAGCATGCGCTGGTAGCGGGCAATCACGTCGCCGATGGTGTAGTTGCGAACGTGGCCCATGTGTAGCTTGCCGCTCGGGTACGGGAACATCGATAGGCAATAGTAGGTGTCTTTGCCTGGCTGTTCGGTAACAGCGAACGACTGTTGCTCGTCCCAGAAATGCTGGGCGGCGGCTTCGATATCACGGGGCGTGTATTGTTCGTGCATGGCTACTTTTGGCTGAGAGAGAAGAGACCTTGTTCCAGGCAGCGGAACCTCGCTGCGGCCGGCACTCCGGTGTCATGAGGGTGAACGCCGTAGCATACAGCAGCGCCGCGCATCGTGGGAAACCCTGATTGCGAATGCCCGCTGGTCGCTGCATCCGGCTGCTTTTCATAGCGCCGCTAAGCTCAGTTGTGGGGGGAGATATTCTTTATCTTCAATGAGGTGAACGGATGGGAGAGACGCAGCTTACCGCAAGCAAACCGGAGCTTTACGAACGCCTGATCGACCGTCTTGGCCTGGCATTGGAAGTTGCCAGGACGTCGGTACGGTTGCGCGACGAGATGCCAGCCGAGCTGGAATTGCGCGGTTTGAGTCATGCAGAGTTCGAAGTGATCAAGGCTTACCTGGAGACGCTTCCGGAACGCCGTAATGCCACTGCCGGTACATACCCACAAGCGGAACCGACATCGGCAAAGATCATCTGGCTCAAGGACAAGAAACGCCCCGCCACGACGGCGAGATCCAGGACGCTGCCGCATCGCTAGCCGTTCAGGCCGCCAGGCGCAGGCCATCGCGCCGGTACTTCACACACACACTTCTCACGATCGGCGCCGGCTACGCACTTGTTGACCGGCGCCGATCCTCTTAGGCTGCACGCCTGCCAAGGAGGTGTGGCCGATGCCGCTTCGATTCTTCATCAAACAATGGTTGATGCCCCCCGGCATCCTGTTCCTGCTGCTACTGGCCGGCTGGTGGCTGCGCAGCCGTCGCCCGCGGTTGGCTGCAGCGTGCTTCGTGCTCGGGCTGGGCGGCTTGTGGCTGATGAGCTTGCCGCTGGTGGTACAGCAGGGCGCGCGCCTTCTGGAAACCGAGCCGCCCCTGGCGGTAAGCGAATGGGCAAGCCTGGCCAACCGTGCAGATGCCATTGTGGTACTGGGCGCGGGGCGAGAGCGCGGTGACCCGGCCTGGGGTGGCGATGACCAGCCTACTGCGACGGCCCTGGAGCGCATGCGCTTTGCCGCGCGGCTGGCGAAGGCTTCGGGTTTGCCGGTGCTGACCAGTGGCGGTTTGCACTACGGCACGCCGCCCAGTGAGGCGCGCTTGATGGCCGACAGGCTGCGCGAAGACTTTGCCGTCGAGGTGAAGTGGAAGGAGGAGGCCAGCCGCACCACTTGGGAAAATGCCCGGTTCAGTGCGGACATCCTGCAACCCCTGGGCATTCGCCGGGTGGTGGTGGTGACCCAGGCCTGGCACATGCAGCGCTCGCGGTGGAGCTTCGAGCAGGCGGGGTTCGAGGTGGTGCCAGCGCCGATGGGGTTCCTTGGGCGCGATCATGCCCGGCCGTTTGCCGGGTTGCTGCCGGAAAGCCGTGCGATGTGGCAGAGCGGGCAGTTGCTGAATGAGGTGGTGGGGTTGGTGGGGTATCGGGTGTTCTACTGAATGGTTGGCTGTCAGCACCGGCCTCTTCGCGGGGCGAGCCCGCTCCCACAGGTGCACCACAGTATTCGAATCCGGTTGTATACCTGTGGGAGCGGGCTTGCCCCGCGAAGAGGCCGGTGGAGGCTACATCAGACCGTCTTGGCAATCCGCCCAGCCGCCAGCGCCCACCCAAACAGCAGCACACACACCATCGCCAGCGGCCACGAGCGCCATTGCAGGTACGGTGTCAGTTGCTGCATCGGCACCACCTCGCCATACAGCACCGCGCGCTGGAACTGCGGCACCTCGGCAGTGATCCGGCCAAACGGGTCGATCAGCGCGGTCACGCCGTTGTTGGTGGCGCGGATCATCCAGCGGCCGGCCTCCAGTGCACGCATCTGCGCCATCTGCAGGTGCTGCAGCGGCCCGATCGAGGTGCCGAACCAGGTGTCGTTGCTGATGGTCAGCAACAGGTCGCTGCGTGCCGCAAGGCCCGCCGCGAACTCCGGGTAGACCACTTCGTAGCAGATGTACGGGGCAATCTGGTAACCCTTGGCCTGCAGCAGTGGCTGGTCTTCAGGGCCGCGGGCGAAGTCCGACATGGGCAGGTTGAAGAACTCGATCATGCCGCGAAGCATGTCCTGCAACGGCACGTACTCGCCAAAGGGCACCAGCTTCTGCTTGAGGTAGGTGCCATCGCCTTCGCCGGTGACGGTCACGCCGTTGTAGTAGCGGCGCTGGTGATGCACCACTTCGCGCACCGGCACGCCGGTAATCAGCGCCGAGTGGCGATCAGCGGCAAAACGGCCCATGACGTCGATGTAGCCTTGCGCCTGGTCCTTGAGGATCGGCACGGCAGTCTCTGGCCAGACCAGCAGGTCCACAGGTTTGGAGCTGAAGCTCATGTCGCGGTACAGCGCCAATTGCGCATCGATGTGCGCCGGGTCCCACTTCAGTTCCTGCTCGACGTTGCCCTGCAAGGCAGCAACCTTGAGCGGGTCGCCAGCCGGTTTGGTCCAGGCGTGGCCCTTGAGTGCCATGCCGACCACCCACGGGGCCAGCAGCAGCAGGGCACCTACGGCCAGAAACGAAGGGCGTGCGCGCAGGCGGTGCAGGTTGCACAGCAGGGCAGCAGTCAACGCCAGGGCAAAGGAAATCAGCCACACCCCGCCCAGTGGCGCCAGGCCGGCCAGTGGGCCATCCAGTTGGCTGTAACCGGCATACAGCCACGGGAAGCCGGTCAGGAACCAGCCGCGGAAGGCCTCTTGCAGCAGCCACAACGCGGCAAAGCACAGGGCGTCCGCCAGCGGTGCCTCGTTGCGCCGCAGCCAGCGTGCCCATAGCCAGGCAGGCAAGGCGAAGAACCAGGCAAGGGCGGCGAAGAACGCCAGCAACAGCACGATCGCCAGCAGCGGCGAGGCGCCGCCGTAGGTGTTCATGCTGACGTAGATCCACCAGGTGCCAGCACCGTACAGGCCGAAACCAAAGCACCAGCCGCGCCACATGGCTTGACGCGGGGTAAGCTCGCGCAGGCCAAGGTAGAGCACCGCGATCGACAGCAAGGCCAGCGGCCAGATGTCGAATGGCGCCAGGGCCAGAAGGGTAGAGGCGCCGGCCGCCAGGGCCAGCAGGTTACCGGGCCAGCCGGGGCGGGTGATCCAACGCATGTTTGTCCTTAACGGGTGATCGGTGTCAGGCGCAGCAAGTGTATCCGCCGGCTGTCGGCATTGAGAATACGGAACTTGTAGGTGCCGATTTCAGTGGTCTCGTTGCGCTTGGGCAAGTGGCCGAAGGCGCTCATCACCAGGCCGCCCACTGTGTCGAACTCGTCGTCGGAGAACTGGCTGTCGAAGAACTCGTTGAAGTTCTCGATCGGCGTCAGTGCCTTGACCAGGAAGTCGCCGCTGGGAAGTGGCTTGATGTAGCTGTCTTCCTCGACGTCATGCTCGTCTTCGATGTCACCGACGATCTGCTCGAGTACGTCCTCGATGGTCACCAGGCCCGCCACGCCGCCGTATTCGTCGATGACGACGGCCATGTGGTTGTGGTTGGCGCGGAACTCGCGCAGCAGCACGTTCAGCCGCTTGGACTCGGGCACGAAGGTGGCAGGGCGCAGCAGGTCCTTGATGTTGAAGCTGTCGCCGTTCTCCTTGAGGATCAGCGGCAGCAGGTCCTTGGCCAGCAGGATCCCGAGCACATCGTCGTGGCTCTCACCGATCACCGGGTAGCGCGAGTGCGCGGCATCGATGATGGCCGGCAGGAATTCGCGGGGCGACTGGGTAGCCTTGATGCTGATCATCTGCGAACGCGGGACCATGATGTCGCGTACCTGCAGGTCCGCGACCTGGATGGCACCTTCGACAATGGTCAGTGCTTCGCTGTCGAGCAGCTTGTTCTGATGGGCTTCGCGCAGCAGCTCAAGGAGCTCCTGGCGGTTTTTCGGCTCATGGGCAAAAGCCTGGGTCAGTTTACCCAGCCAGGACTTTTGCCCGTTGCTCGATCGATCTTCGCTCATGGCGGTTCTCGTGATCCTTGCAGTATCAGTGTGTGATTGATTCGTTTTCATCGTCGGCATACGGGTCAGGGTGACCCAGTTCTGCCAGCAATTCCCGTTCCAGCGCTTCCATTTCCTCGGCCTCATCGTCTTCGATGTGGTCGTAGCCGAGCAGGTGCAGGCAACCGTGAATGACCAGGTGCGCCCAGTGCGCCTCTAGTGCCTTGCCCTGTTCGGCAGCCTCGCGTACGACCACAGGCACGCAGATCACCAGGTCGCCCAGCAGCGGGATGTCGAGCAGTTCGTCGGGCACGTCGGCCGGGAACGACAGCACATTGGTCGCGTAGTCTTTGTGCCGGTAGGTGTGGTTGAGCTCGCGGCCTTCGGCTTCGTCGACCAGGCGGATGGTCATTTCCGAATCGGCCGTGCGCTGGCGCAAGGCCAGTTCGCACCAGCGGCGGAAGGCAGCATCGTCAGGGGCAGCGGCGTCCGTGGCCCGTTGCAGGTCAAGTTCAAGCATCTTTGTTGCTGACCTCGGGCTTGGCCTGACGGGCTTCGAAGCGGTCGTAGGCTTCGACGATACGCTGCACCAGTGGGTGACGAACCACATCTTTGGGTTGGAAGTGGGTAAAGCTGATACCCGGAACGTCCTTGAGCACCTCGATCACGTGGGCCAGGCCCGACTTGGTGCCGCGTGGCAAGTCGACCTGGGTGATGTCGCCAGTGATCACTGCGGTGGAGCCGAAGCCGATGCGGGTGAGGAACATCTTCATCTGCTCGAGCGTGGTGTTCTGGCTCTCGTCGAGGATGATGAAGCTGTTGTTCAGGGTGCGGCCACGCATGTAGGCCAGCGGGGCGATCTCGATCACCTGGCGCTCGATCAGCTTGGCAACGTGCTCGAACCCGAGCATTTCGTACAGGGCGTCATACAGCGGGCGCAGGTACGGGTCGATTTTCTGGGCCAGGTCGCCAGGCAGAAAGCCGAGCTTCTCGCCGGCTTCGACCGCCGGGCGCACCAGCAGAATGCGGCGCACTTGCTCGCGCTCCAGGGCGTCCACGGCGCAGGCCACGGCAAGATAGGTCTTGCCGGTACCGGCCGGGCCAACACCGAAGTTGATGTCGTTGGCGAGGATTTCTTTCACGTAGCGCTGCTGGTTGACCCCGCGCGGGCGAATGTTGCCCTTGCGCGTGCGCAGCGAGACGCTGACCTCGTTCACCGCCGGGTTGTCGAGGGCCTCGACGGTCGATTCCTGCAGGTACAGGTGCACGGTCTCCGGCGACAGCTCGGTGGCCTTGGCCTCGCGGTAGAGGCGGCGCAGCAGTTGCTCGGCAGCAGAGGTGGTCTTGGGTTCGCCGATCAGCTCGAATTGATTGCCGCGGTTGCGGATCTCGATGGCCAGGCGTTGCTCGATGAGGCGCAAGTGCTCGTCGAACTGGCCGCACAGGTTGGCGAAACGGTGGGCCTCGAAAGGTTCGAGGATGAAACGATGGGGTTCTATGGGTGCGTTCAAGGTCGTTTTAAGCCGCTCGACGGCAATAAGGGTGAACCCAAGAATAACCCTTGAAGGGCAGGGGCGAAAGCACTGAAACGATCAAGGGTATGTGTGGCCTGTCCCGGCCGCTTTGCGGGTAAACCCACTCCCACAAGTACTCCAGCGTTTTCAAGGCTGTGGGCTCGGGTTCACCCGCGTAGCGGCTGGCACTGCTATGATGCGCGCCTTTTCTTACGCATGTGTTATCCCGCCCAACATGAGCAAACGCGAACCCGCCATCTATAAAGTGATCTTCCTCAACCAGGGGCAGGTCTTCGAGATGTATGCCAAGCAGATCTACCAGAGCGACCTGTGGGGCTTTCTGGAAATCGAGGAATTCGTCTTCGGTGAGCGCGCCCAGATCGTCGTCGATCCGAGCGAAGAGAAACTGAAGAACCAGTTCGAGGGCGTGATCCGCAGCTTCGTGCCGATGCACTCGATCGTGCGCATCGACGAGGTGGAGCGGCTGGGCACGGCAAAGATCAGCGAGGCCAAGGGTGGCGGCAATGTGATGCCGTTCCCGATGCCGATGCCGGAGAAGTAAGTACAGTCAGGGAAGTGGCGAGAACGGTGTGCGGCCTTCGGCGTTCTGCAGCTCCAGCAGGTACTTGCGGAAGATCTGGCCGAGCACCTGGGTGGCGTGTTCCAGTTCGTCGCGGGGCATCTGCTCGGTGACTTCGTCAGCCATGTCCAGCGCGTCTTCGGCGCCGTTGACGGCGGCCATCTTCAGCAGAATATAAGCCTGCACGTTGTTGGCCTTGACCCCTTCGCCATGGAAGAACATGGCGCCGAGGCGGTATTGCGCGTCGGCATGGCCCTGCAGCGAGGCCTTGCCGAACCAGTCCACGGCCTTTTTCAGGTCTTTGGGCGTTTGCGTGTAGTAGTACTCACCCAGTTCGAACTGCGCTTGGGCGTCCCCGGTCGCCGCCGTCTGCTCGCAAGCCTTGAGGGCGTTGGCCTGGTCTTCTGGCTGGACATTGAGCGTGCAGCGCCCCGTTGCCGGAATCAGCAACGAGTTACCGCCCTCCGCCAGTGCCAGCAGGGGCTGAAGAAGCAACAGGCAGCCCAGTGTCAGGGCGCGGCCGGTGCGGTTCATGGGGATCGACTTACCTCTGCAAAGCTACGGCCAAGGTCTCTGGTGGCACATTATGGGATAAGCAGCGCCTACCTTACAAAGTTTTACTCGAATTTCTGTGTTGGTGGGCAAACTTGCTGGTGAAGGAAGAGATTTTATTGCTTGTACCGGCCTCGTCGCGGATGAATCCACGAGCGTAGGAGCGGATTCATCCGCGATGAGGCCGGTGCAGATTGTCGCTTACTTCAGCTTGGCAAACGCTTTTTCAGCGGCATCCAGGGTGATCTTCAGCTCCGCCTCGCCATGGGCGATCGAGGTGAAGCCCGCCTCGAACGCGCTCGGTGCCAGGTAAACACCACCTTCGAGCATCAGGTGGAAGAAGCGCTTGAAGCGGTCTGCGTCGCTGGCCATCACGTCGTCGAAGGTGACGATGTCGTCGGCACCGCTGAAGTACAGGCCGAACATCGCGCCTGCCTGGGTGGTGACAAACGGTACGCCAGCGGCATCCGCCAGTTGCTGCAGGCCGTCGAGCATGCGGCTGGTGTAGGCGGTCAGTTCGTCATGGAAGCCCGGGCGGCTGATCAGCTTCAGGGTAGTCAGGCCGGCGGCCATGGCCAGCGGGTTACCCGACAGGGTGCCGGCCTGGTACACCGGGCCCAGCGGGGCGATGCAGCCCATGATTTCACGCTTGCCGCCGAAGCAGCCCACCGGCATGCCACCACCGACGATCTTGCCGAAGGTCGACAGGTCTGGGGTGATGCCGTAGTAGCCCTGGGCACCGCCGAGCGATACACGGAAGCCGGTCATCACTTCGTCGAAGATCAGCACCACGCCGTGCTTGTCACACTGCTCGCGCAGGCCTTCGAGGAAGCCAGGGGCGGGCGGCACGCAGTTCATGTTGCCGGCCACCGGCTCGACGATGATGCAAGCCACGGTCTGGCCGACTTCGGCCAAGGTCTTCTCGACGGCGGCGATGTCGTTGAACGGCAGGGTCAGGGTGTGTTTGGCGAAGTCCGCCGGTACGCCCGCCGAGCTCGGCACGCCCTGGGTCAGCAAGCCGGAGCCAGCCTTGACCAGCAGGCTGTCGGAGTGGCCGTGGTAGCAGCCTTCGAACTTGATGATGGCGTCGCGGCCGGTGTAGCCACGGGCCAGGCGGATCGCGCTCATGGTGGCTTCGGTGCCGGAGCTGACCATGCGCACCATCTCCATCGACGGCACCAGCGAGCAGACCAGGTCGGCCATCTCGGTTTCCATCGCGGTCGGTGCCCCGTACGACAAGCCGTGCTGCAACTGGTTACGCACGGCATCCAGCACGTCCGGGTGGCCGTGGCCAAGGATCATCGGGCCCCAGGAGCCTACATAGTCGACGTAGCGCTTGTCGTCCTCGTCGGTGACATACGCACCTTCGGCATGCTTGAAAAACAGTGGGGTGCCGCCGACGCTCTTGAAGGCGCGGACGGGCGAGTTGACGCCGCCGGGGATGTGCTTCTGGGCTTGGGCGAACAGGGATTCGGAACGGGACATGGGATCTTCTCTCGAAATCAGGAAGCGAACAGGGCGTTGAAGGCGCGGGCGCGGCGGGTGACTTCCTGCGCGCTGTCGGCACCGAACAAGCCATGGATCACCGCCAGCAGGTCGGCACCGTGGGCGACCAGCGGGGCGGCGTTGTCGAGGGTGATGCCGCCGATCACGGCGATCGGCAGCCTGACCTGTGCCCGGGCCTGCTGCAGCAACTCGACGTTGGCAGCGGGCGCACCGGGCTTGGTCACGGAATTGAAAAAACGGCCGAAGGCGACATAGCTGGCGCCCTCGCTGGCGGCCTGCGCAGCCAGTTCGAGGCTGGCGTGGCAGGTCGAGCCGATGATGGCCTGGCGGCCCAGCAGGGCACGGGCCGGGGTCAGCGGGCCATCCGTCTGGCCCAGGTGTACGCCGACGCCAAGGCGCGCGGCCAGTTCGGCATCGTCGTTGATCAGCAGCTGCGTGCCGTAGCGCTCGCAGAGCTTCATCAAGCCTTCGGCTTCGCGCAGGCGACGGGCGGCATCATCGCTTTTGTCGCGGTACTGCAGCAGGCACACGCCGCCTTCCAGTGCTGCCTCGACGTGGGACAGGAAACGGCCGGCGAGCAGCTGGCTGTCGGTGATTGCATACAGACCGCGTAGCGTCATCTGAAAGCCTCGTATCAGGAGCAGAAGTCCAGGGGCAGGCGGCGCGGCACGAACTGGCCCTTGCCCAGCTGCTCGGCGTCACGCAGGGTGCGCCAGGTGTAGTCCAGCGCGCTGCGCACGGCGCTTTGCAGTGCTTCGCCCAAGGCCAGCCGGCCGGCCAAGGTGCTGGCCAGGGTGCAACCCGAACCGTGGTAGCTGCCGGGCAGGCGCTGGCAGGTCCAGGTATGGCGCTGGCCATCCCGGCTGTACAGGCGGTTGTGAATTTCGTCTTCGTCGCCGTGACCACCGGTAATCAGCAGGTGTCTACAAAACGGCAACAGTTTTTCGGCACACTCGTCGGCAGTACCTTCGGGCAGTTCGGCGAGGATGCGCGCTTCGGGCAGGTTGGGCGTGGCGATGGCGGCCAGTGGCAGCAGGCGTTCGCGCACGGCGTAGCCGACTTCGTCCTTGCCCAGGCGGCCCCCGCCACCGGCGCGCAGCACCGGGTCGCAGACCACGGGCAAGTGCGGGTGGGCACTGAGCAGTTCGGCGACGGTGTCGACCATTTCGATCGAGCCGAGCATGCCCAGCTTGACCGCGGCCACCGTGGAGTCGGCCAGCACGGCATTGGCCTGGGCCAGCACCCACTCGCGGTCGAGCACGCGGAAGTCGGAAACGTTGACGGTATCCTGTACGGTCAGGGCGGTTACCGCAGGTGCGGCATGACAGCCTTGGGCGATCAGGGCTTCAATATCTGCCTGCAAGCCGGCGCCGCCACTTGGGTCGTGGCCGGAGAGACAGAGGACAACGGGGCGGGAGCTGTAGGTATTCATGGTCGGCGAGCTTACCACCAAACCCATTTGCGCGGATCGTCCTACAAACGGGTTTTGCTGATCAGTTGGTCAGATTTGTGTTTGTGTTATTGCCGAAAGCATTGATTTAGAGCCTTTCCTTCCAAAATTGAAGTGGCTCGTGGCCAGCGTGGAAAGCTATGCTAGAGTGCTCTGATAACTCGATAAACGGGCTCTGCCGGATTTCGTCGTCTCATAGGGATAGGAGGCCACAGCGACGCGACCGAGCAGGCCATGCTGGGGCTGTATGCGCTATTTGCTGATTTTGCTTCTGGGCTACTTGCCCATGCTGGCCGCTGCGGTCGATTTCGACGATGCCACCCGGCACCTTCCACTGGGCAAGGTCATGCAGGTCTATGAGGACCGCGATGGCAGCGCCAGTATTGCCCAGGTTTCCGCGCCCGCATTCGCCAGCCGTTTTCGTGCGCACCGTGAGGACGTATTGAACGCCGGGTATTCGACCTCGGTGTTCTGGTTGAAGATCGACCTGCGGTACCTGGCCTCGGCAGACGCTACACCCCGCCAGTGGTTACTGGAGCTGGCCTACCCGCCGCTGGATCACCTCGAGCTTTACCTGCAGGGTGCCGACGGCGGCTACCGCCTCGCCCAACGCACCGGCGACGCCTTGCCCTACGACAGCCGCCAGATCCGCCAGAACAACTATCTGTTCGAATTGCCCCTGCACCCCGGCCAGGCCACCACCGTGTACCTGCGCCTGCACAGCCAGGGCTCCGTGCAGGCGCCGCTGGCACTGTGGTCTGCCGAGGCGTACATGGAAGATCAGCCTACCCGGCTGTACGTACTGGGGATCATCTACGGCGTATTGTTGGTGATGCTGGTTTATAACCTGTTCATCTTCCTCAGCGTGCGCGATGTCAGTTACCTCTATTACATCCTCTACATCGCCTCGTTCGGCCTGTACCAGGTGTCGGTCAATGGCGCCGGGGTGGCGTACTTCTGGCCGGACAGCCCCTGGTGGGCCAATGCTGCAACACCGCTGTTCATCGGGGCGGCGGGCGTGTTCGGCTGCCAGTTCGCCCGCCATTTCCTGCGCCTGGGCAAGGTCAGCCGTGGCCTGGACCGCCTGCTGCAACTGCTGATGCTGGGTGGGGTGGTGGTGATGCTGCTGGCAGTGAGCATGCCTTACGGCATTGCCTTGCGCATGGCCACGGTGCTGGCGCTGTTGTTCACCGTGAGCATCTTTACTGCCGGGTTGTACGCGTGGTCCCGCGGCTTGCGCGTGGCGCGCTGGTTCATCATCGCCTGGACGGCGTTCTTGCTCGGCGGGCTGGTCAACACCCTGATGGTGCTGGGTTACCTGCCTAATGTGTTCATTACCATGTACGCCAGCCAGCTCGGTTCGGCGCTGGAAGTGGCGCTGTTGTCGCTGGCCCTGGCTGACCGCATCAACAGCATGCGCGAACAGCAGGCGCAGACCCTGCGCGATACCGGGCGGACATTGGAGCAACTGAACCAGCAACTGGCCAGGAGCAACCTCCTCAAGGACGAATTCCTCGCAACGGTCACTCACGAATTGCGCACGCCGATGAATGGTGTGATCGGTTCGCTGGAGCTGATGCAGACCTTGCCCTTGAGCGCCGAGATGGCCCAGTACCACCGCACAGCGGTGGCGTCGTCGCAGAACATGATGGATATGGTCGACGATATCCTCACCCTCACCGAATTGCAGGCCGGCCGCCTGCGCGCGCAGCCTGCGCCGTTCAGCCTGCGTCGCGCCCTCCAGGATTTACGCGCGGGCTACGCCGGAACTGCCCTGGGCAAGGGGCTGTACCTGAGCCTGGACATCCCTGCCGAACTGCCGGACGAGTTGCTTGGCGATGCCCAGAAGCTGATGCGTTGCCTGGGTTGCCTGGTCGACAACGGCCTCAAGTTCACCCACCAGGGCGGGGTTGTGGTGCAGGTCCGTGGCCGGCGCGTGGGGCCGGACAACCTGGCGCTGACCTTCACCATCAGTGACAGCGGTATCGGCTTCGATGACCTGGACCAGGCGATCCTCTACCAGCGCTTCTTCCAGGTCGATGGTTCGATGACCCGGCGCTATGGCGGGCTGGGCATCGGCCTGTCGATCTGTCGGCAGATGGCGGATGTGCTGGGTGGCAAGCTGGTGCATGAGTCGACGCGCGGGCTGGGCAGCCGGTTCGAATTGAGCCTCAATGTGGCGGTCTCGCAGGTGCAGGTGCCGCCGGGCAGGGTTGTGTCGGGAATCTCTCGGCTCTAACGGCACAGTGGTGTAGCCCCTGCAAGGGGCTGCATTACGATTTCTCCTGGCCGGAGTATTTGACCGTTCAGGTGACCGTTCAAAAAACTATTGCGCTCACCATCAACCAAGCAAAAGACAGCCAGCCCAGCCAAGCAGATAGCACCATCTTACGTCTCATGTGTTTTGGGAATTCCAAAACGTCCGTCGCGTCTAATAATCCTTTTTTTATGGACTGTTCACAAAGCGCCATAGCCCCACATAATTGAAAGATTACAAGAAGTTTGGAGGTTGTTCCATAGTTTCCCCAGGTTGTTCTAATGGTGCTCAAGCATTGGCTTCTTTGTAGTGACGAGATTATCAAGTGAAAATTTCGAGTGCTGGCTAACTGCAGGTCGAGTGTAAGCCCGACTGCAAATGCGATCATTGCGGGGCTTAGCGATACTATGGTAATGGACGCGCTTAACTTATCACTCATCGTAAACAACCTGGTAAATCGCTTCGCCCATTATTTCACCAGCCTTCATACCACCCAAACTCCCGGCCAGGGCGGCTAATCCCGTCACAACTAACGAACATACAGGAGTGCCTGGGCCGGCTGCCCAGCAGGCCGAAATTGCAATCGCGCCGCCAGCTTTTGCTCCTGCAATTCCTCCTGCGAGGCCGACTGAAAAATTACCTATCTCAGTGAATTGGGTTTTTTTGCAGTTGCCTGGATTTTCCGATTGGCAGGCCTCGTATATTGTAAGTGCCGAGCCAATCCCACCTAGCGCAATTCCGACGTTTCCTCCGGCTTTCAGATATTTTGACAGAGCCACCAGCTTGTTCAGATGCGTCGAATAGCCTGGGATCTGTCCAGGAGCGCCGGCTTTGCTCCAATGATGCACCAAGCTCCTGCTGGATATTCCCAAATCTCGGCGCAAAGCTTCATATCTGCCCAGGTCCAGGTGTTTGTTGAGAAACGTCATTCTCAACTGTGCATCCAGTTGCTTGAACAGTCTCCTGCGCTCGACAAAGAACTCGTTGCTTTGAAGATGGCCATGAAGGGTGAATTGCTGCTGGTGGAGCGTCTCAATCTTGCGCAGCGTAGTAGTCAGCTCATCCAGCGCCTTTTCCATCATCGCCTGGCCCACGCCCATCGCCAGGCTCACATCGCTAAGCAACCCTGCGATTTCAGCTTGATGCTTCATCATGAACTCGGCTTCTTCAGGCGTAAGACTCGCCAATGCTTCCCTCGCCTGTTTCGCCGCACTCATGGCATACAATTCTTCCTGAGTACAAACCGGGCGACTAAGTCCATCACCAATGACGAAGATCTCCCCAGCTTTGAAACCCAAATGATGCGTCGGGTTCAGCCTCTCCAGTATCGACCGTGGCAGCTTGGCCCGCGGTGCACCGAGTTCGATCAGCACTTCCTGATACGTCATGCACTGCGGCACGATGAAGAAACCAGGCTCCATAGCTTGCGGTCCAGCCGATGGTTGCAAGGAGTGGGGCTGGTAGGAATCCCCTACGGACGGATGGGGACGGAATTGTGGGGGCGTTTCATAAACCGCAGCGGGTGCTGATGTGTGGCGAGGGGCGGGACCTCGGCCCAGCGGGGCAACCACGCGATTGCTGCCCAGTGGGCAGGCGCATTTAACCAAGGCGCCATCAACGGCGGTCGGTATGTTGTTCTGCCGCCAGCGGGGCTCGCCTTCAATTATGGTGCCTTCTACCCCGCAGCGCGGACAGAAGGTCGTCTTGTCACCTTGTAGCAGCCAGTAGCTGCCGTGGACCCGGCCACGGGCTTGGCTGGCGATGCAGATGGCGCCGCTGGTGGTTTCGTCGCCATCCAGTCCTTGGCCTCGGCCAAAGATGTTAATGCGCTGGCTCATGTCTCACCTCGGCTGTGAAGATGGAAGCCTGAACGTAGCAGCCTGGAGGCAATTTTTTTCACGATAAGGAAGGTTTGGGAAAGGTCCTACAAGAGATGAAGAGTTGGATGTCATATTTCCTGTTAAGCAGGCTGGCGTTATCGCGGCTTAAACCTTCCCCGACGCAACCCAAGTCACATGTTTAGTCATTATTGTCACTTTGACTCCCTCCCAGTGAGTGCTTCACTGGAACTCTCAGCCCTACCCGGCCCCAGGAGTTCCCGATGAACCTGCACCAGTACGCTGAAACCCACGAAGTCACCAACCAGCCGCCGTCCCTCGACGGCGCCAACCTGTACCGCCTCGACCTGCCGCTGCAAGAGTGGTCGCGGCGTTGCGGGGCCGGTTGGGCCGAGTCGCGGATCGACGCCTACGGTGCCTTGGCCGGCGGGCCGCTGATGGCCGCCGGCTTTTTGGCCAACGCGCACAAACCGGAATTCAGCAGCCATGACCGCTATGGCCATCGCATCGACCTGGTGGAATTCCACCCCGCCTACCATGAGCTGATGCGCACCGCTGTCGAGCACGGCCTGCCTTCGTTGCCCTGGGCCGAGCCTCGCCCCGGCGCGCACGTGGCCCGGGCATCGATGACCTACCTGCACAGCCAGGCCGAAGCCGGCACCGGCTGCCCGCTGACCATGACCTTTGCCGCCGTCCCCGCGCTCAGGCTGCAACCTGAGCTTGCCGAATACTGGCTGCCGAAGATCCTCGCCCGCGAGTACGACCCGCGCAATGTCGGCGACCGGCACAAGGCCGGGGTGACCATCGGCATGGCCATGACCGAAAAGCAGGGCGGCACCGACGTGCGCGCCAACACCACCCGCGCGTACCCGGTCGGCAGCCCGGGGCCGGGCCAGCCCTACGAGCTGGTCGGGCACAAGTGGTTCTGCTCGGCGCCGATGTGCGATGCCTTCCTCACCCTGGCCCAGACCGACAAAGGCCTGAGCTGCTTCCTGTTGCCACGCCATCGCCCGGATGACAACCGCAACCAGTTCTACATCCAGCGCCTGAAAAACAAGCTCGGCAACAGCTCCAACGCTTCCAGCGAAGTGGAATTCCGTGGTGCCCTGGCCTGGATGATCGGTGAGGAGGGGCGGGGTGTGCCGACCATCATCGAGATGGTGGCGATGACCCGCTTCGACTGCATGGTCGGTTCCAGCGCCCTGATGCGCCAGGCCTTGACCCAGGCCACCCACCACTGTGCCCACCGCAAGGTCGGTGGCCGGGTGCTGAGCGAGCAGCCGCTGATGCAGAACGTACTGGCCGACCTGGCCCTGGAAAGCGAGGCGGCGCTGGCCTTGAGCCTGCGCATGGGC
This sequence comes from Pseudomonas sp. P39-UII1, assembly GCF_039672635.1. Taxonomy (NCBI): domain Bacteria; kingdom Pseudomonadati; phylum Pseudomonadota; class Gammaproteobacteria; order Pseudomonadales; family Pseudomonadaceae; genus Pseudomonas; species Pseudomonas sp. P39-UII1. Next base: position 27,100 of record NZ_JBDFPP010000012.1, on the reverse strand, counting down.
CAGGCCCTGGAACAGCTCGATGACCCGCAGCAAGCACACTTCGCCCGGTTGGTCACCGCCGTGGGCAAGTACTGGATCTGCAAGCGCGCGCCGGCCATGATCAACGAAGCCGCCGAATGCCTGGGCGGTGCCGGGTATGTAGAAGACAGCATCCTGCCCAGGCTGTACCGCGAAGCGCCGGTCAACTCGACCTGGGAGGGCTCTGGCAACGTTCAATGCCTGGACGTGCTACGGGCATTGTCCAAGGAGCCGGGCGTGCTCGATGCGCTGTTCACCGAGTTGGGCGATGGCCATGGCGACCCGCGCCTGGCCGCGCACATCGGCAATCTCAAGGGGGCTTTTGCCGATACCAGCGATATCCAGTACCGCGCTCGCCAGTTGACCGAAGACATCGCCCTGGCCCTGCAGGCCAAACTGTTGCTCGAAGCGGGTAACGCGGCGGTCAGCGACGCGTTCATCGGCAGCCGCCTGGCAGGTGGCGGGCGTGCATACGGTGCGCTGCCACGCGGGGCGGACGTCACGGCGTTGGTAGCGCGAGCGACACCTGCCTGGCCGAGCTGAGTTCAGCGTAGGAGCGGGCTTGCCCGCGAATGGCGGCAGCACCGATCGATGGGGGTGTTTTTAGCGGCGAAGGCAGGCAAGATGGCTGACATGCATGTCCAGACAGGAAGCACAGTGTGAGCCACGCCTTTGTAGTCGTTGATACTCCCGAACAGGCCGTCGACCGTCTGGCGGCCCTGCATGAACAGGCCACCGGGGCCCTCAGCCTGGCCCTCAAGCGTTACCTGAAAGACCGCACCGAGCCGGACGCCGACGAGCGCGCCGTGTACCGCTACCCGGCGCTGCGCCTGACCTATTACAGCCACGGCGAAGTCGCCGCCACCACCCGCGCCTATGCCAAGGTCCAGGTGGCCGGCACCTACAGCGTCACCGTTACCCAGCCGGCGGCATTTCGTGGCTACCTGCTCGAGCAGTTGCGCCCGTTGATGCACGACTACACGGTGACCGTCGAAGTCGGTGTCAGCGAACAGAATATTCCCTACCCGTATGTGGTCGACCAGGGTGACGAACTGGCCGGCAGCGGCATCACCGCCGCCGAGCTGGCGCGGGTATTCCCCAGCACCGACCTGTCGGCCGCGACCGATAACATCGCCGATGGCCTGTGCGACTGGGGCAGTGCCGAAACCCTGCCGCTGGCGCTGTTCGATGCCGCCCGCGTGGACTTCTCGCTGCGCCGCCTGGTGCACTACACCGGCAGCGACTGGCGCCATATGCAGCCGTGGATCCTGCTCACCAACTACCATCGCTATGTCGACCAGTTCATCAGCCACGGCCTGGAGCAGCTGCGTGAAGACCCGCGCTTCGTGCGCATGGTGTTGCCGGGCAATGTGGCGATCGAGAAGGGCATGGACCACGGCGAAGCGCAGGCCTTGGTGGCCAGCGTGGTCTGGCACCGCTACCAGATGCCGGCCTACCACCTGATCGCCGCCGACGGCGATGGCGTGACACTGGTCAATATTGGCGTCGGCCCGTCCAACGCCAAGAACATCACCGACCACCTGGCGGTGCTGCGCCCGCACTGCTGGCTGATGATCGGCCACTGTGGCGGCCTGCGTCAGTCGCAGACCATCGGCGACTATGTGCTGGCGCACGCCTACATGCGCCGTGACGGTATCCTCGACCGCGTAGTGCCGCCGAATATCCCCATTCCGGCCTTGGCCGAGGTGCAACTGGCGCTGCAGGAGGCGGCCGCGCAGGTGACCGGCGAACGTGGCGAGGAGCTGAAAAAGCGCCTGCGCACCGGCACCGTGCTGACCTACGACGACCGTAACTGGGAGCTGCGCTGGGCCCAGGAGCGCCCGCTGATCAACTTGTCGCGCGCCGTGGCGGTAGACATGGAAAGCGGCACCATCGCAGCCCAGGGCTATCGCCTGCGTGTGCCATACGGCACTTTGCTGTGCGTGTCCGACAAGCCGCTGCACAGCGAAATCAAGCTGCCGGGTTCGGCCAACGCCTTCTACAACCGTGCGGTCAGCCAGCACCTGAAGATCGGCATCGCCGCCCTCGATTTGCTGCGTACCGAGCTCAATTCGTTGCACTCGCGTAAACTGCGCAGCTTCGATGAGCCGCCGTTCCGCTGAGGATCCATGCCACTGCCACCCCGTTCCAAGCCGCGCCGCCCCCAGGCGCGGCCTGCCGCCGGCCCACGTCGCCAGCCCAAGGCGCCACCAGCGGAGCCACGCCTGATCCTGTTCAACAAGCCGTTCGATGTGCTGACCCAGTTCAGCGACGGCGACGGGCGCGCGACGCTCAAGGACTTTATCGATATCCCGGGTGTCTACCCGGCAGGGCGGCTGGACCGTGACAGTGAAGGCCTGCTGCTGCTGACCAACGATGGCGCCTTGCAGGCCCGGATTGCCGACCCCCGGCACAAACTGGCGAAAACCTATTGGGTACAGGTGGAAGGCGAGCCGAGCGATGAGCAGTTGCAGCGGCTGCGTGACGGTGTCGAGCTCAACGACGGCCCGACGCTGCCGGCCGAAGCACGGCGCCTTGATGAGCCGGCGCTATGGCCGCGCAACCCGCCAGTGCGGTTTCGCAAGAGCGTGCCGACCAGCTGGCTGGAGCTGGTGATTCGCGAGGGGCGTAACCGCCAGGTGCGGCGTATGACGGCGGCGGTAGGGCTGCCGACCTTGCGCCTGGTGCGTGTGCGGATTGGCAACTGGTCGCTGGATGGGTTGGAGCAGGGGTGCTGGCGCGAGGTTGCAGCCAAGCTTTAAACCCCTTCGAGAAACCCCACCACCACGCTCTTGATGATGAAGGCCAGCACGCCCAGCCCCAGCACGCAGAACAGGATCAAGGTGCCAAACCGTCCGGCCTTGGACTTTTTCGCCAGGTCCCAGACGATGAAGCCCATGAAACCGATCAACACGGTGACCAGGATGATCATCATCCATTCTTCGAATACGGCGGGATCCATCGGTGTTCTCCGGGCAGGCTGGGCTGGCGATTATACGCCGGGCCGCACGCGCATTTAACGAAGGTGGGTCAAAGGCAGCTCGGTGCTCGCCAGCACCTGGTTCAGCACGAAGCTCGAACGCACACTGGTGACGCCTTCGATCCGGGTCAGGCTGCCCAGTAGCAGTTTCTGGTAGTGGTCCATGTCCGGCACCACCACCTTGAGCTGGTAGTCGGCGTCCATACCCGTTACCAGGCTGCATTCGAGCACCTGTGGCAAGTTGCGGATGGCCGCCTCGAACGTCTCGAAACGCTCCGGCGTGTGCCGGTCCATGCCGATCAGCACGTAAGCCGTCAGGCTCAGGCCGAGCTTCTTGCGATCGAGCAGGGCGACCTGGCGCGAGATATAGCCATCGTCTTCCAGTTGCTTGACCCGACGTGAGCACGGCGATGGCGACAAGCCGATGCGTTCGGCCAGCTCCTGGTTGGAGATGCGCGCATCGCGCTGCAATTCGGCGAGGATGCTCAGGTCGTAGCGGTCCAGCTTGCTCATGGAAAAGGCCTTTTCTGTTCAGATTGCGGTGAATTATCAATCCAGGGTTAAAAATTGCGCAAGTGCTATTTATCTGAGCAATCTTCGCAATCCGCTGCTAGGGCCACCCCGGTATCTTTATCAACAGAATCACTGCCCGGACATCAGTCCACGGCGACGCGCCCTAGGCGGGCGGTCGCGGCCAGCAATCCAACAGGATGCGCCAGGCCCCCGGGCTACACACCTTCCAGAAGACGGTGTGAGGTGAGCCGGCACCACAAGTGCCGAGCACGGACGACAATTCTCGAAGGGAGGCCCGATGGCCTCCCTTTTTTCATGTCCGCGATTTCATCTGCCCGCCGGTTACAGGCGCGGTAGACTGGCAGCGTGCCGTTTTCTTACCGTGAGGGACACCATGAAGTCGCGCATCTGGCAGTTGGCAGGTGTTGGTTTGCTGGGTTTGAGCATCAGCTGGGGCGCCATGGCCCAGGGCCCGGACGAGGGGCATGGCGGCAATGGCCGGCAGGACCCCAATGGCGCAGGCGAAGGGCGTTCGCCACTCAACTCGCGTGACGAAGTGCGTCAGACCCAGCCTGCGCGGCAGGGCTATTACCAGGATATCCCTCGGCACAATGGCGACAACCGTCACTGGCAGGCGGGCGGCCCCGGCCAACGGCCAGGCGGCGACTGGCAAGGGCGCCCGGATGGTCATGGCAATGGTTGGGGGCCGGGGCCGCAATACCGCCCTGGGCACAGCGTCGACCATTTCCCTGACCGTTACTGGAAAGTGCCGTACCGTGGCGAGGACTATTTCTATTCCGGTGGCTACTGGTACCGCCCGCACGGTGGCAGCTACATCGTGGTAACCCCGCCTTACGGTGTGCGGGTGGGTTACCTGCCGCCCTATGCCCGCGAAGTCTGGCTGGGCGGCGCGTTGTTCTTCCTGGTCGCCGACACCTACTACCAATACCTGGCCGACAGCCAGCAATACGTGGTGGTCAGCCCGCCCGCAGTCGCCCCGCAACCGGCCGCTCCAGCACCCGCAGGCAACGCTTATGACGTGGTGGCCTACCCGATGAACGGGCAGGGCGAACAGCAGCAAGACCAGGACCGCTACCAGTGCCATCGCTGGGCGGTGAGCCAGTCCGGGTTCGACCCGGCCACGGCAACCTACGCACCGCCGGGCAATGTGGCAGACACCTATCGTCGAGCGCTGGGGGCTTGTTTCAGTGGTCGCGGCTACAGCATCAACTGAGCCTCAGACCGGGTCGGCATGCACCATCACATCCGCCTTCGGATAACGCTGGCGGATCACCTGCGAGGCCTGTACACACAGGGCGTGTGCATCGTGCAGCGGCAACTGGCCGGGCAGCTCAAGGTGCAATTGAACGAACCACTGGTTGCCCGAGACCCGTGTGCGCAGGTCGTGCACGCCCTGCACTCCCGGAATGCCGAGCACCAGCTTGACCATGCCTTCGCCGATGTCGCCGGGCAGCTCCTTGTCCATCAGGATTGCCGTGCTTTCCCGGGCAATCTGCAGCGCGCTCCAGAGGATGTACAGCGCGATACCCAGGCCGAACAGCGCATCCAGCTGTGGCCAGCCGAAGCGTGCCAGCAGCAAGGCCAGCAGGATGCTGCCGTTGAGCAGCAGGTCGGAGCGGTAGTGCAGCGAGTCTGCGCGTACGGCTGTCGAGCCGGTCGCACGGATGACCTTGCGTTGCAGCGCCAGCAAGCCGATGGTCAGCACCAGCGACAGCAGCATCACGCCGATACCGACGCCAGTGTCGCCCAGTGGCTGCGGTGATTGCAGGCGCTCCACCGCTTGTACCCCGATAAGCACCGCACTCACGCCGATGAACAGTGCTTGCGCCATGCCGGCCAGGGCCTCGGCCTTGCCGTGGCCGTAGCGGTGGTCGTCGTCCGCCGGGCGCAACGCGTAGTGGACGGCGAGCAAGTTGAGGAACGAGGCAACGGCATCCAGTGCCGAATCGGTCAGCCCGGCCAGCAGGCTGACCGACCCACTCAACCACCAGGCCACGGCCTTGCTGAGTACCAGGATGCAGGCGACCGCCAGGGACGCCCGGGTGGCCAGGCGTAACAGGCGCTGGTGTTCAGCCGAGGTGGTCATGCCGTGGGTGACTTCCTTGCGGGGTTCAGGCTGCCGGTACCACGCCCAATGCCGCCAACTGCTCGACGCTGCCGCGGTGCTGGATCAGGCGCGGGTCGTCCAGCGGCAGGCGCTGACCCAGTTCGCTTTCGAGAATAGCCTGCAGCTTGAGGTTGTCGACCTTGCCATCGGGCGACACGGCTTCGCGCAGTTTTTCCGGCGATACTTGCGCCGTGGTACCGCCGGGGTAATAGATGGCACCGGTGGCGAAGTCGACGCCAAAAGCGATCAGGCCGGGGATCACGTAGAACAGAATGCCGATGGCATCGAGGGCGACGATGACCGGGTCGACCTTGCCTTCGATCTGCCCGCGGCGGTCAGGGTAGAACAGCGTGCCGCAGGCCGTCAGCTGGGTCAGCAGGGTGGCGATGAGGGCGCCACCGATGACGCGGGATGGGATGCGCATTTAAATCTCCGAAGAAGGTGTGCAACAGGGTGGGCGATGCGCCAGCACCTGATGATAAGACCATGATAGAGCAGGCTGGGTTCGCCGTTATACTCGCGTCACTGTTCGAGGACCACCATGATTTCTTTACCAATCGATGCCGTTTTGCCGGCCCTGCGCCAAGCACTGGAAAACCGTGATGAAGCGGTGCTCGAGGCACCCCCCGGCGCCGGCAAGACCACCCGTGTGCCGCTGGCGCTGCTGAACGAAAGCTGGCTGGCCGGGCAGACCATCCTGATGCTCGAACCCCGCCGGTTGGCGGCGCGCGCGGCGGCGGAACGGCTGGCCAGCGAGCTGGGCGAGAAGGTCGGCGAAACCGTGGGCTACCGCATCCGCCTGGACAGCAAAGTCGGGCCGAAGACCCGTATCGAAGTGGTCACCGAAGGCATCTTGACCCGTCGCCTGCAGGCCGACCCTGCGCTTGAAGGCGTGGGGTTGCTGATTTTCGACGAGTATCACGAGCGCAGCCTCGATGCCGACCTGGCCCTGGCGCTGAGCCTCAATGGCCGGGAGTTGCTACGTGACGATCCGCTGAAAATCCTGCTGATGTCCGCCACCCTTGAAGGCGAGCGCCTGTCGCGCTTGCTCGACGACGCGCCAGTGGTCAGCAGCGAAGGCCGCATGCACCCGGTGGATATCCGTTGGGGGCGCCCGTTCCAGCCTGGGGAGTTCATCGAACCGCGAGTGGTGGACAGCGTGCTGCAGGCGTTGGCCGACCAAACCGGCAGCCTGCTGGTATTCCTGCCTGGCCAGGCCGAGATCCGCAGGGTTCACCAGAGCTTGCAGGAAGCGCTGGGTGAGCGGCCCGATATCCTGCTGTGCCCGCTGCATGGCGAACTCGACCTCAACGCCCAGCGCGCCGCCATCGACCCGGCACCCAAGGGCCTGCGCAAAGTGGTGCTGGCAACCAACATCGCCGAGACCAGCCTGACCATCGACGGTGTGCGCGTGGTGATCGATGCCGGCCTTGCCCGAGTGCCGCGGTTCGACCCCGGCAGCGGCATGGCGCGCCTGGACACTCAGCGTATTTCCCGGGCCAGCGCCACCCAGCGTGCAGGCCGTGCCGGCCGCCTCGAGCCCGGTGTGTGCTACCGCCTGTGGTCCGAAAGCCAGCATGACCAGCTGGCTGCCCACGGCAGCGCCGAAATCCTGCAGGCGGACCTTGCGGGGCTGGCCTTGCAGCTCGGCCGCTGGGGTGTCACGCCGGATCAATTGCGCTGGCTGGACCAGCCGCCAGCCGCGGCCTTTTCCCACGCTCAGGACCTGCTGGCGCGGCTGGGTGCGTTCAAGCCAGGCAGCCGCCACAACCTCAGTGAGCACGGCCAGGCCATGGCCGAACTGCCGGCGCACCCACGCATTGCCCATTTGCTGTTGCGCGGCCAGGACCTTGGCCTGGCCGCCATGGCTTGCGATGTCGCCGCCTTGTTGGGCGAGCGCGATATCCAGCGCGGCGGCGGGGCCGACCTGCACAGCCGGTTGGCTTTGCTGAGTGGCGAGAGTAAGGCCAACCGTGGCGGCCACGGCGGGGTGCAGCGTGCCCGGCAGTTGGCGCGCCAGTACCGTGGCCTGCTGCGCGGCAAAGCTGGCGCGGCGGTTGCCGACCCTGATCACCCGCGCTGGCTGGGTGCCTTGCTGGCGTTGGCCTATCCCGACCGGGTTGCGCAGCAGCGGCGCGAGGGTGGGGCGGAGTATCGCCTGGCCAATGGTCGCGCCGCCTTGTTCGCCGAGGTCGATGCGTTGATGAAATGCCCATGGCTGGTGGTCGCTGACCTCGGTAGCCGCCAGGGTCAGCGGGAAGAACGCATTTATCTGGCTGCGCAATTCGACCCGGCGCTGCTCGATGATGTGCTGGCCGAGCAGGTCGAGCGTCTCGATATCCTCGATTGGGACGAGCGCGAGCAGATGTTGCGTGCCGAGCGCCAGACCAAAGTCGGCGAACTGGTGCTCAGCCGCGAGCCGTTACCTGGCCTGGATGACCAAGCCCGGGCCAAGGCCCTGTTGGGCCTGGTGCGGCGCAAAGGCTTGAACCTGTTGACCTGGACGCCAGAGCTGCGCCAGTGGCAGGCGCGGGTGACGCTGTTGCGTCAGCTCGACATGGAAAAGGGCGGCCAAAGTGAATGGCCCGACCTGGGCGACGAGGCGCTGCTGGCCAGCCTGGAAGACTGGCTGCTGCCCTATCTTGGCAAGGTTTCGCGCCTCAGCCATTTCGCGGCCTTGGACCTGCCCTCGATCCTGCGCAATCTGCTGCCCTGGCCGCTACCCCAGCGCCTGGATGAATGGGCGCCCACGCACCTGGCCGTGCCGTCTGGCTCGAATATCCGCCTGGACTACAGCGAAACCCCGCCGATCCTCGCCGTGCGCTTGCAGGAGCTGTTCGGCCTGGCTGATACGCCACGCATCGCCCAGGGCCGTCAGCAGGTCAAGTTGCACCTGCTGTCGCCGGCTCGCCGGCCAGTGCAGGTGACCCAGGACCTGGCCAATTTCTGGCGCACCACCTATGCCGAGGTGAAAAAAGACTTGAAAGGGCGGTACCCGAAGCACTACTGGCCCGAAGACCCGCTGGTGGCCGAGGCGACCGCGCGTGCCAAACCGCGTGGTACCTGAACCGACGCAGCTCAGGCGCTTTCGCAAAGAACCGCGGCGGCAGGTTGCGGGGTGCTCAAGCGGTGGCTTCTGTCTCCAGCAACATGAACAGGCGATACAGCACCACGGTACTGAACAGCTGCAGGAAACCGCTCAGGCTGTTGATCGCCAGCACCACACCAGGCGCCGGTTCCGGGAAGGCCATCAGCAGCAGCCCCTCGATCAGCCAGATCGGTGCCAGTACGCTGACCACGCAGATCAAGATGCGCATGAAATGCCCGGTGGTCATGCGCGCGCTTTCGCGCATCGCCTGCACCACCGGAAGGCCGCGCAGCACCAGCAGGTACTCGGCGAACACCAGGTTGATCATGATCCACACGCCCGGCACGATTAATAACGCCAGGCCGGCCATGATCAGCAGCGAACTGATCAGCAGCAGCAGCGCCAGCTGCGGCCACAACTGCACGGCGCGGGCGAACAGGTCGCGCCTGGAAATATCCTGGCCATTGCTGCGGGTGTCGAGGTAGAGGATCAGCGCCGCGCTGTACAGCGGGTAGAACAGCAGGCTTACCAGCATGCCGTAGGCAGGCGAGGCCTGGTCGGCCATCTGCCGGTTCAGCAGTTGGGTCAATAGGGCCTCGAGCACTACCAGCGGCAAGCACAGGGCAATGATGCTGGTCAGGTGGTGGCGGAAGAAGTGCAGGGAGTCGCGCAGAACGCTCAGCGGATTCATCAGTCAACATCGCATGGCAGTAAAAGCAGGGGCCTAACTTTAGCCCAGAGCAGTCACTTGCTGAAAAAAGTTTCACCGGCCGGGTGATTGAATCCTTTGCCCGCGCGCCCCATCTTTGACACGTCCGACGTCCCGCTTCCCCATGAGGTAGCCCATGAATTCCGAAGAACAAACCCTGATCGACGGCCTGTTCGGCCGCATCAAGCAAGCCGAAGACCCGAGCCAGCCGCGTGACGCGCAGGCGCAGGCGCGTATCGAGGAGCACCTGCGTCAGCAGCCTGCGGCGCCTTACTACATGGCCCAGGCGATCCTGGTGCAGGAGGCCGCGCTCAAGCGCCTGGACGAGCAGAACAAACAACTGCAAGCCGAGCTCAAGCAGGCCCGCGCCCAGGCCGAAGCACCCCGCGCCAGCGGCAACAACAGCGGCGGCGGCTTCCTGTCCAGCATCTTTGGCTCGGGTGCGCGCAACCCGGAGCCTGCCCCACAACCCCAGCAGCTACAGCGGCCGCCCGCTCCAGCTGCCTCTGGCGGCGGTTGGCGTGAGCCGAGCGCGCCGGGCTTTTCCCAGCCGCAGGCCGCGCAACCCGGCTTTGCCGCCGCGCCTGCCCGTGGCGGTGCCAGCAGCTTCCTGGGCGGTGCGATGCAGACTGCGGCCGGCGTGGCCGGTGGCGTACTGTTGGCGCAAGGTGTCAGCAGCCTGTTCAACCACCATTCGCAGCCGGAGGAGGTGGTTGAAGTGATCAAGGAAGAGCCAGCGCCGGCCAGCGATAGCGGCGGTTGGCAGGACCAGGGTGCGCAGCCGCAGGTGGCCGACAACGGTGGCTGGGGCAATGACCAGGGTGGCTTTGCCGACACCGACTATGGCAACGATGATGGCGGGTTCTTCTCGGACGACGACACCTTCGTCTGATCGGTCTGGCATACTGCAGGCCTTTTTGGGGGGCGCTTCGCGCCCCTTTCAGCCGAGGGTATGTAGTGAAGAAAATCGCACTGTTCGCCGATGTGCAGAACCTCTACTACACCGTGCGCCAAGCCCACGGCTGCCACTTCAACTACACCGCGCTGTGGAACGAGGTCAGCCGCGAGGGCGAGATCGTCGAAGCCGTGGCCTATGCCATCGACCGTGGTGACAGCAAGCAGCAGCAGTTTCAGCAGATCCTGCGCAACCTGGGTTTCGACGTGCGCCTCAAACCGTTCATTCAGCGCAGCGACGGCTCGGCGAAAGGTGACTGGGATGTGGGCATCACCCTTGATGTGATCGATGCAGCCAGCCGCGTCGACCAGGTGGTGCTGGCGTCGGGTGATGGTGATTTCGATCTGTTGCTGGAGCGGGTAATCCAGCGCCATGGCGCCGAGGCGGTGGTGTATGGCGTGCCAGGGTTGACCGCGATGTCGCTGATCCGTGCGGCGAGCCGGTATGTGCCGATCGAAGGGCGTTTGTTGTTGAAGCATTGATGGTGTGGGGCTTTGGGTGCCTGGCTTGGTTTTTTATTGGCCTTGAGATCGAGCGCCGCCCGCGCGGCGCTTCGCGGGGCAAGCCCGCTCCCACATTTGTTGCAACGCGCCGTTCCAGTCAGGCCATGGTTGTCCGCCTTGGCGCATGACTGAAGACAGGTGAGGCGGCAGCAGTGCCAGCCGAAAAACCTCGTCGAGCCACCAAGGCTGACAACTATGGCCTATCAGGCCATGGCACGTTGCAACAAATGTGGGAGCGGGCTTGCCCCGCGAAGCGCCGCGCGGGCGGCGCTCGATCTCAAAGGCGCTGAAGATCCTAAGGCAAGCGCTTCGCGATGCGCCGCGCGGGCGGCGCTCGATCTCGAACTCCCCAAAAACCCTCAGCCATGCACCCCCGATGTGTGCCGCTCAATTAATCCCGTTTTGTAACTTAAGTTCGCGCAAACAACTTCCTAAACTAGGCCCCCGTAAACGGATTTTTCGAGCCTCCCACCATGCCTGCCTCCCGCCGCTTTCCGTTATTGCTCATTGGCGCCTTCCTGGCCTTGTACCTGGTCTGGGGTTCTACCTACCTGTTCATCCGCATCGGCGTCGAATCCTGGCCTCCCATGCTCATGGCAGGGGTGCGCTTTGTCATCGCCGGTGGCCTGCTTTACGGGTTCTTGCGCTGGCGCGGTGTGCCGGCGCCAACCTGGCAACAATGGCGTGCGGCGGGGGCGGTCGGCTTTCTGCTGCTCAGCTGCGGTAATGGCGGGGTAACCGTGGCCGAACACGCGGGTGTTGCCTCGGGTGTGGCGGCGCTGGCGGTGGCCACGGTGCCACTGTTCACGCTGCTGTTCGGCCTGTTGTTCGGCCACCGCAATTCGCGCCTGGAATGGGCCGGCATCCTGCTTGGCCTGCTCGGCATCGGCTTGCTCAACCTGGGTTCCAACCTGCAGGCCAGCCCCATCGGCGCAGCGCTGATCGTGTTCGCTGCCGCCTCCTGGGCGTTTGGCTCGGTGTGGAGCAAAAGCCTGCCATTACCCCAGGGCCCGATGGCCAGCGCTGCAGAAATGCTGGTGGGTGGTGCGGCGCTGCTGCTCGGCAGCGCACTCTCGGGCGAGCGCATGACCCAGATGCCGACGGCGGCCGGCTGGGGCGCGTTGGCCTACCTGGTGTTGTTCGGCTCGATCCTGGCCTTCAGTGCCTACATGTACCTGCTGAAGAATGTGCGGCCGGCAGCGGCCACCAGCTACGCCTACGTCAACCCGGCGGTCGCGGTGTTGCTGGGCATTGTCTTTGCCGGTGAGCAGATTGGTGCCGAGGAATGCTTGGCAATAGCGGTGATCATCGGCGCCGTGGTGCTGATCGGCCTGCCGCAGTGGCGCAAGCCGGCAGCGCCCGAGCAACCGCTGAAGGGCGAAATCTGCAAGTAAGCCGGGGTGTTGCGGTAAACTTGCCGCCTTCGCTGAACCCCCTGACGGTATTGCCATGAATTTCGCCAAACTCGGCCTGATCGAACCGTTGCTGCGCACCTTGCAGCAACTGGACTACACCACCCCGACCCCAGTCCAGGCCCAGGCCATTCCCGCGGTGCTGGCCGGCCGCGACCTGATGGCCGCAGCCCAGACCGGCACCGGCAAGACCGCCGGCTTTGCCCTGCCGGTGCTGCAGCGCCTGGCCCTGGAAGGGGAGAAGGTGGCCAGCAACTCGATCCGCGCGCTGGTGCTGGTGCCCACCCGCGAATTGGCCGAGCAGGTGCACAACAATGTGCGTGAATACGCCGAAAACCTGCCGCTGAGCACCTACGCCGTGTACGGCGGGGTCAGCATCAACCCGCAGATGATGCGCCTGCGCCGGGGTGTCGACCTGTTGGTGGCTACCCCAGGCCGGCTGCTCGACCTGTTCCGCCAGAATGCGGTGAAGTTCAACCAGGTTCAGACCCTGGTGCTCGACGAAGCCGACCGCATGCTCGACCTGGGCTTTGCCGAAGAGCTGCAATCGGTATACGCAGCACTGCCGCGCAAACGCCAGACGCTGTTGTTTTCTGCCACCTTCTCCGAGCAGATCCGCGTGCTGGCCGGGCTGGCGCTGAATGACCCGCTGAGCATCGAAGTCAGCCCACGCAACGCTGCCGCCACTACGGTCAAGCAGTGGCTGGTACCGGTGGACAAGAAACGCAAGGCCGACCTGTTCTGCCACCTGCTGCGCAAGCAGCGCTGGACACAGGTGCTGGTGTTCGCCAAGACCCGCAATGGCGTGGACCAACTGGTCGAGCGCCTGCTGGCCGAGGGGGTGAACGCCGACGGTATTCACGGCGACCGCCCGCAAGCCACCCGCCAACGTGCGCTGGACAGCTTCAAGGCCCGTGAAATTCAGGTGCTGGTCGCCACCGACGTGGCCGCGCGTGGCCTGGACATCGACGACCTGCCGCTGGTGGTCAACCTCGACCTGCCGATCGTTGCCGAAGATTACGTGCACCGTATCGGCCGCACGGGCCGTGCCGGCAACAAGGGTGAGGCGATCTCGCTGGTGTGCGCCGATGAAGTGCAGCAACTGGCAACGATCGAAACGCTGATCCGCCAGACGTTGCCGCGCCATGAAGAGCCGGACTTCATCCCGGATCACCGGGTGCCGATGACCGATGCCAGTGGCCAGGTGATCAAGAAGCCGAAGAAACCGAAGAAGCCGAAAGAAAACAGCGCCAAGCGCGGTTTGGGGCGTTGGATGGACAGCGCCGACGAGGCGCCGGTCAAGGCGGTGCGTAAAGTGCCGAGCTTCAATACCGGGCCGAAAAAGCGCAAGCCTTGAGGATGTTGGGGCCGCAAAAGCGGCCCCGGCGTTGCGTCAGGCAGACCGCGCCAGCCAATCCGCCGCCGCCCGCCCGGCCCGCAACCCGCTGGCAAAGCACGCGGTCAACAGGTACCCGCCGGTCGGCGCTTCCCAGTCCAGCATCTCGCCGGCACAGAACACCCCAGGCATCCCCTTCACCATCAAACCCTCATCCAACCCCTCGAAGCGCACGCCACCGGCACTGCTGATGGCCTCGTCCAGCGGCCGCGTGCGCACCAGCGTAATCGGCAACGCCTTGATCGCCCGTGCCAGTGCAGCCATATCGGCAAACGTCGCTTGATCAGTCAGCTCACGCAATAACGCCGCCTTCACGCCATCGATGCCCAACTGGCTGTGCAGGTGCTTGGCCATCGACCTTGAACCCCGTGGCTTGGCCAGGGCCTGGGCAATTTTGTCCACAGGCTTGTCCGGTAGCAGGTCGAGCAGCAGCGTGCCCTGGCCTTCCTGGTTGATGGCTTCGCGCAGCGGCGCCGACCAGGCATACACCAGGCTGCCTTCGACACCCTGTGCGGTAAGGATGAACTCGCCTTTGCGCGGCGCCTTGCCGGGTACACTCAGGGCAATGTTCTTCAGCGGTGCGCCGGCAAATTTGCCTTTCAGCAGCTCACTCCAGCCCGCCACTTCAAAACCGCAGTTGCTCGCCTGCAGCGGTGAGATATCCACACCCTGCTCGGCCAGCAGTGGCACCCAGGCGCCGTCCGAGCCAAGCCTTGCCCAGCTGCCACCACCCAACGCCAGTACCAGCACATCGGCCTTCACGTTCAACTCACCCTGTGGATAAGCCAGCCGCAAGCTGACATCGGCATTCCACCCCAGCCAGCGGTGACGGGTGTGGATAACTACTCCATTGTCGCGCAGGCGCTTGAGCCAGGCGCGTAGCAGCGGCGCGGCTTTCATGTCAGTGGGGAACACGCGGCCGGAAGTGCCGACGAAGGTTTCGATGCCCAGGCCGTGAATCCACTGGCGCAGGGCATCGGCGTCGAAGTCTTGCAGCAGCCGGCCAATCGCGTCCTGGCGCTCGGCATAGCGCGCAACGAACTGTGGATAAGGTTCCGAATGGGTGATGTTCATGCCGCCGACACCTGCCAGCAGAAACTTGCGACCCACCGATGGCATGGCGTCGAACACCTGCACGGCCAGGCCTTGCTGGGCCAGCGCTTCAGCGGCCATCAAACCGGCAGGGCCCCCGCCGATGACGACGGCGAGGGGAGGGGATGCGGGGTGAAAATCGGACATGGCGGGCGACAGGCTGTGGAAAAGTTACGCATTCTAGCGCAGCCGGGCCTATGGAAGCACTGAACAAAAAATGATCAGCCTGCTGCAAGCCACGCAGGCTTTGGGCTGCAGCCCCTTTCGCTCAGGTTATCCACAAGCGGTTCCACAGTCATTGTGAACAACTGATGACCTTTGCCGCGCTGTGGTGAAGTATGCCGTGGCGCCTGGCCAGCGCTTCGCGGTCCTTGCTGTAGCCGCCGCCGATCACGCCGACCACCGGTATATCCCGCCCCAGGCAATGGCGCATGACCAGCTCGTCGCGCGCGGCCAGGCCGGCATCGGTGAGTTGCAGGTAGCCGAGGGCATCGTCCTGGTGCACGTCCACCCCCGCGTCGTACAGCACCAGGTCGGGCTGGTACAGCGGCAACAGGTAGTTGAGCGCATCCTCCACCACCTTCAGGTAGGCCGCATCGCCCATGCCGCGTGGCAAGGGGATGTCCCAGTCGCTGTGGGCCTTGCGTGCCGGGAAGTTCTGTTCGCAGTGCAGCGATACAGTGATGGCGTCGGGCGTATCCTGCAGGATGCGCGCCGTGCCGTCGCCCTGATGAACGTCGCAATCGAAGATCAGCACCCGGTGCACGCGGCCGGCTTCCAGCAAGTAACGGCTGATCACCGCCAGGTCGTTGAAGATGCAGAAACCTGCCGGGTGGTCGTAGTGGGCGTGGTGGGTGCCGCCTGCCAGGTGGCAGGCAAGGCCGTGCTGCAGGGCCATCTCGGCGGTCAGCAGCGAGCCACCCACTGCGCGCACGGTGCGCCGGGCCAAGGCCTCGCTCCAGGGCAGGCCCAGGCGGCGCTGGTCCTCGCGTGACAGCTCGCCGTTCATGTAGCGCTCGATGTAGCCGCGGTCGTGGGCCAGGGCGAGGATGTCGTTGGGGCAGATTTCCGGGCGCAGCAGGGCCTGGTCGGTGGTCAGCCCGCTGTCGACAAGGTGGTTGCGCAACAGGCGGAACTTGTCCATCGGGAAGCGATGCTCGGGCGGGAACTCCGGGCTGTAGTCATCGTGGTAAATCAGCGGCAACGGCATGGTGGTTTCGCAATCGGGGCCAGCGCTGATCTTGCCAGTTGTTGGCGGGTGGGTAAAAGCGTGCGCCGCGCCTACGCTTTAAACTGCAGGACAGTAAAACCGGAGCACGCCCCATGACCCCCATCCTCGAACTGGACAGCGCACGCCTGGTGTTGCGCCAATGGCAGGACGACGACTTGCGCGAGTTCGCTGCCATGTGCGCCGACCCGCACGTCATGCGCTACTTCCCGGCGCCCCTGACGCGGCTGGAGGCGGCGGCACTTATCGGCAGGATTCGCGGGCATTTCAGCGAGTACGGTTTCGGCCTGTGGGCCTTGGAGCGCAAGGACAGCGGTGCCTTCATCGGCATGACCGGCCTGCTCAACGTCAACTTCGAGGCGCCCTTTGCACCGGCGGTGGAGATCGGCTGGCGCCTGGCCCGGCGGCACTGGGGCCTGGGTTTTGCCAGCGAGGCGGCGTGGACCTGCCTGCGTTGTGCCTTCGCCCAATTGCGCCTGGCGGAAGTGGTGTCGTTCACTAGCGAGCGCAATTTGCCGTCGCAGAAGGTCATGCAGGCCATCGGCATGGTGCAGGACCTGCAGGGCAGTTTCGAGCACCCGCGCCTGCCCAGTGGCCACCCCCTGCGCCCTCACGTGCTGTACCGCATCGACCGTCCCCGCTGGGAGCAGACCTTGCGCACTGAATGAGCCGCCATGCGGAGTACCCATGACAAACCCTGTATCATTCGCCTTCATGAAAGCGCTGTAGAGCTGTGATGCCTTGCTAGGAGAACCCCCGATGAGTCATGTGTTGGACGACCTGGTCGACCTGTTGAGCCTCGAGTCGATCGAGGAGAACCTGTTCCGTGGGCGCAGCCAAGACCTGGGCTTCCGCCAGCTGTACGGCGGCCAGGTGCTGGGCCAGTCACTGTCGGCGGCCAGCCAGACGGTCGAGGACGCGCGCCACGTGCATTCGCTGCACGGCTACTTCCTGCGCCCGGGCGACGCCAGCTTGCCGGTGGTGTACTCGGTCGACCGGGTGCGTGATGGCGGCAGTTTCAGCACCCGGCGGGTAACGGCCATCCAGAAGGGCCAGCCCATCTTCACCTGCAGCGCGTCGTTCCAGTACGACGAGCAGGGCTTCGAGCACCAGGCGCAGATGCCTGATGTGGTCGGGCCGGAGAACCTGCCGAGCGAGGTCGAACTGGCCCGCGCCATGGCCGACCAGTTGCCCGAGCGCATCCGTGACAAGGTGCTGTGCGCCAAGCCGATCGAGATTCGCCCGGTCACCGAGCGCGACCCGTTCAACCCCAAGCCCGGCGACCCGGTGAAGTACGCCTGGTTCCGCGCGGACGGCAACCTGCCGGACATCCCGGCGCTGCACAAGTACCTGCTGGCCTACGCCTCGGACTTCGGCCTGCTGACCACGTCGCTGCAGCCCCATGGCAGGTCGGTGTGGCAGCGCGATATGCAGATCGCCAGCCTCGACCATTCGCTGTGGTTCCACGGCAACCTGCGCGCCGATGACTGGTTGCTGTACGCCACCGACAGCCCCTGGGCTGGCAACGCCCGTGGTTTCTGCCGGGGCAGTATCTACAACCGCGCCGGGCAACTGGTGGCCTCGTCCACCCAGGAAGGTCTGATCCGCCATCGCAAGGACTGGGCATGAGCCTGGCCGATATCCGCAACTGGGTGTTCGACATGGACGGCACCCTCACCGTGGCGGTGCACGATTTTGCCGCGATCCGCGAGGCGCTGGAGATACCGCCCGAGGACGACATCCTCACCCACCTGGCAGCGCTGCCGGCGGCGGAGGCTGCAGCCAAGCATGCCTGGCTGCTGGAGCACGAGCGCGACCTGGCGGTTGCTTCGACCGCCGCCACAGGTGCGGTGGAGTTGGTGCGCGAACTGGCGGGGCGGGGTTGCCGGCTGGGTATTCTCACCCGCAACGCGCGTGAGCTGGCGCATGTCACGCTGGAGGCGATCGGCCTGGCGGACTGCTTCGCCGTCGAGCATATCCTGGGCCGTGACGAAGCAGCGCCAAAGCCCAACCCGGACGGCTTGCTGAAGATCGCCAGTTCCTGGGGCGTGGCGCCGAGCGAGCTGGTAATGGTGGGCGACTACCGTTTTGATCTGGATTGCGGGCGAGCGGCGGGGGCGCGTACGGTGCTGGTGAACCTGCCGGACAACCCGTGGCCGGAGCTGGTGGACTGGCATGCGGCGGATTGCCGGGCTTTGCGGGCGTTGTTGGGCTGAATTTTCTTGAGTCAGGGCGGGCCTCATCGCGGGCAAGCCCGCTCCTACAGGCAACGCAGCATCTGTAGGAGCGGGCTTGCCCGCGATGAGGCCCGCACTGTCTATGCTCAACCCCAGTCTTTTCCCAAATGGAGAACCCGCCATGACCCATAAAGCCATCTACGTCCAACCCGGCGGCGGCTACGACAAGGTCGAAGTCGGCACCCACGACGCCGCCGCGCCCCAGGCCGGCGAGATCACCGTGCGCTTGCACGCCAGCTCCCTCAACTACCATGACTTCGCCGTGGTCAGCGGCATGTGGGGCCCGAGCGAGCGGCGTATTCCCATGGCCGATGGCGCTGGCGAAGTGACTGCGGTCGGCGCTGGCGTTAGCGAGTTCAAGGTCGGCGACAACGTGGTCAGCACCTTCTTCCCAGACTGGCTCGACGGCCAGGCGCTGGTCGAAGGCTTCGCCAGCGTGCCGGGCGATGGCATCGATGGCTATGCCCGTGAGCAAGTGACCGCCCGCGCCACCTCTTTTACCCTGGCGCCCAAAGGCTACAGCCATGCCGAGGCCGCCACACTTACCACCGCCGGCCTTACTGCCTGGCGCGCGCTGATGAGCGACGACCACCTCAAACCCGGTGATACCGTGCTGGTGCAAGGCACCGGCGGCGTGTCGATCTTTGCCCTGCAGTTCGCCAAGCTGGCAGGCGCCACGGTCATCGCCACCTCGTCCAGCGACGCCAAGCTCGAGCGGCTGAAAGCCCTGGGTGCCGACCACCTGATCAACTACAAGACCACCCCGGCCTGGGGCGAGACGGTGCGTGAGCTCACCGGCAACCGTGGCGTCGATCATGTGATCGAAGTAGGCGGGCCGGCGACCTTGGAGCAGTCGATGATCGCGGCAAAAATCGGTGGGCATGTGTCGTTGATCGGCATCCTCACCGGCGTTGCCGGGCAGCTGCCGCTGGTGCAGGCGCTGGTGCGGCAGATCCGCCTGCAAGGGGTGCTGGTGGGCAGCCGTGCGCAGCAGCAGGCGATGGTCCGGGCAATCGATGCCAACGGGCTGCGGCCGGTGGTGGATAAACACTTCGAGCTGGAGCAGATCGTCGAGGCGTTCCGTTACCAGGAGAGCAACCGGCATTTCGGCAAGATCTGCCTGACCTGGTGATGGGCTGCTGTTGACACGGTCATGGTGTGAGCCGCCCGGCATTGTTGGGGCTGCTTTGCAGCCCTATCCGACCGGTCCGGCGCCCCGGCGAGGCCGCTCCCACAGAAGACCGCATCGGCTCAAGCCCTATGCACTACCTGTGGGAGCTGGCTTGCCAGCGATGAGGCCCGCCCAGGCAACACAAGACAGTCGCTTGCCAGAGGCCTAATCCGGCAGCAGCCGGTCCCGGCTGTTGGACAGGTGCAGGCAGATCGCCGCCCGGGCTGCATCCGGGTCTTGCCGGCGGATGGCGTTGAGGATTGCCTCATGCTCGAGGTTGGCCAGGTACGCATGCCGGGCAAGCTTAGCCCCGGCTCGTTCGGCGATGGCCATGCGGTTGCGCGGGATCAGGCCATTGCCCAACTGCGCCATCATCTCGCTGAAATACAAATTGCCCGTGGCCTCGGCGATCAGCAGGTGGAAGCGCCGGTCCGCTTCGATGCAGCTGTCACCCGCAGCGGCCAGGTCCTGGTAATCGTCCAATGCCTGGCGCATACGCAGCAGTTGCTCGTCATTGCGCCGGGTGGCGGCCAGGGCCGCGGCCTGGCCTTCCAGGCCGATGCGCAGCTCCAGCAGGTCGCGCACGCTGGCGGCATTTTCCACACCTACCCGCAACCCCGCCTGCGCCGGGCGCGCCATCACGAACGTGCCGATACCGTGGCGCGGCTCCACCAGGCCTGAGGCCTGCAACTTCGACAAGGCCTCGCGCACCACGGTGCGGCTGACACCGTGTTCGCGCACGAGGGTGTTTTCCGAAGGCAGTTTGTCGCCCGGTTTGAAGGTCCCCAGCAGGATTTGCTGGGTCAGGCTGGAGACCAGGTCGTGGGCGCGGCTGTGGCCGTATTTGCGTGGCGGCTGGGACATGAGACTTCATCCGACAGGTGATTCAACTTGTACGACAAGCTAGCGGATAAAAATAATTTCTGCTGCTTTTTTCGTTGCATGGCGTAAAGGCAGCAAACGATTTCGGTGCTAATTCGCCGCATTTATGCGTTTTATCAGCTTGTATTTTGCCTTTTGAGCACTAATTGGCATCTTGTCGTACAACCATCACGCGCCTATGCTCTGGCCCACTGTCATGCAAGACCCCTCGACCCGCACAAAAACAATTAGTGGGAGATCCACCTGTGAACGACACCCTCGATCCGTCTGCCCGGGCTGGCGGCGACGTGCTGGCCAGCGCCGTGGCCAAGGTCAAGCGCCACGTCCTGCCGCTGTTCGTCATCATGTTCATCGTCAACTACCTTGACCGCGTCAACATCGGCTTCGTCCGCCCGCACCTGGAAAGCGACCTGGGCATCAGTGCCGCGGCCTATGGGTTTGGCGCCGGGCTGTTCTTCATCGGCTACGCGCTGTTCGAAGTGCCCTCCAACATGCTGTTGCAACGCGTCGGTGCGCGCCTGTGGCTGACCCGCATCATGTTCACCTGGGGGCTGGTGGCCACGGCCATGGCCTTTGTGCAGACCGAAACCCAGTTCTACGTCCTGCGTTTTCTGCTCGGCGTTGCCGAAGCGGGCTTCTTCCCTGGGGTAATCTACTACTTCACCCGCTGGCTGCCCGCGGCCGAGCGGGGCAAGGCGATTGCCATCTTCCTCAGCGGCTCGGCGCTGGCTTCGCTGATCTCCGGCCCCTTGGCCGGCGCGCTGATGCAGATCCAGGGCCTGGGCATGCACGGTTGGCAGTGGATGCTGTTCATCGAAGGCATGGCGTCGGTCACCCTGTGCTTCTTCGTGTTCTTCTGGCTGGACTCCAAACCGCATGACGCCAAGTGGCTGAGCAAGGCCGAGCAAGATGCGCTGGTGGCAACCATCGACCGCGAGCAGCGTGAGCGCGAGGCGGTCGGTACGCTCAAGGTGTCGTCCTGGAGCCTGCTCAAGGACCGCCAGATCGTGCTGTTCTGCCTGATCTACTTCTGCATCCAGCTGACCATCTACGCCGCGACCTTCTGGCTGCCGAGCATCATCAAGCGCATGGGCGACCTGAGCGACCTGCAGGTCGGGTTCTTCAACTCGATCCCATGGTTGATCTCGATCCTGGCCATGTACGCCTTCGCCGCCGGCTCGGCACGCTGGAAGTTCCAGCAGGCCTGGGTGGCCGGTGCCTTGGTGATCGCGGCCATCGGCATGTTCATGTCGACCACGGGCGGGCCGGTGTTCGCTTTTGTTGCGGTGTGTTTTGCCGCCATCGGCTTCAAGTCGGCCTCGTCGCTGTTCTGGCCGATCCCCCAGGGCTATCTGGATGCGCGCATCGCCGCGGCGGTAATCGCCCTGATCAACTCGGTCGGCAACCTTGGCGGCTTCGTCGCCCCCACGACCTTCGGCCTGCTGGAGCAGCAGACCGGGTCGATCCAGGGCGGGCTCTACGGCCTGGCCGTGACCTCGGTGCTGGCGGCCATCGCGGTGTTCTTCGTCCGCCTTCGCCCCAAGGGCGCCCCTTCCAATGAGCTCAAGGCGCCTTCGGCCCTGGGCCAGACCCACTGATGACTGCGAGATGACAACCATGAATATGCAGACCACGCCCGCCCTTCACACCAGCACCCCTGTGGTCACCGACCTGCGCGTGATCCCGGTGGCCGGCCATGACAGCATGTTGCTCAACCTCAGTGGTGCCCATGGCCCGTTCTTCACCCGCAACATCGTGGTGCTGCGCGACAGCGCCGGCAACACCGGCCTGGGTGAAGTGCCCGGTGGCGAGAAGATCCGCCAGACCCTCGAAGACGCCCGCAGCCTGGTGGTCGGCCAGCCGATCGGCCACTACCAGCGCGTGCTCAATGCCATGCGCCAGACCTTCGCCAACCGCGATGCCGGTGGCCGTGGCCTGCAGACTTTCGACCTGCGTATCACCGTGCACGCGGTGACCGCCATCGAATCGGCGCTGCTGGACCTGCTCGGCCAGCACCTCAACGTGCCGATGGCGGCGCTGCTCGGCGAAGGGCAGCAACGCGATGCGGTGAAGATGCTCGGCTACCTGTTCTACATCGGCGACCGCCAGCAGACCGACCTGGCCTACCGCAACGAGGCCGATGCCGATGACGACTGGTTCCGTGTGCGCCACGAAAAGGCCCTGACGCCTGAAGCGGTGGTGCGCCTGGCCGAGGCGGCCAAGCAGCGTTACGGCTTCAGCGACTTCAAGCTCAAGGGTGGTGTGCTGCGTGGCGAAGAGGAAATGGAAGCCGTGACGGCCCTGGCCGAGCGCTTCCCTGAAGCGCGCATCACCCTCGACCCCAATGGCGCCTGGTCATTGAAAGAGGCCATCGCGCTGTGCCGCGACAAGCATGATGTGCTGGCCTACGCAGAAGACCCCTGCGGCGCCGAGAACGGCTATTCCGGGCGCGAGGTGATGGCCGAGTTCCGCCGCGCCACCGGGCTGCCGACCGCCACCAACATGATCGCCACCGACTGGCGGCAGATGGGCCATGCGATCCAGCTGCAGTCGGTGGACATCCCCCTGGCCGACCCGCACTTCTGGACCTTGCAGGGCTCGGTGCGGGTGGCGCAGATGTGCAACGACTGGGGCCTGACCTGGGGTTCGCACTCGAACAACCACTTCGATATTTCCCTGGCGATGTTCACCCAGGTGGCAGCGGCGGCGCCCGGCGAGATCACCGCCATCGACACCCACTGGATCTGGCAGGACGGCCAGCGCCTGACCCGTGACCCGCTGCGCATCGTCGACGGCCATGTGCGTGTGCCCGAGCGCCCGGGGCTGGGTGTGGAACTGGATGAAGACCAACTGGCCAAGGCCCATGAGTGTTACCGCAGCATGGGGCTGGGGGCGCGGGATGATGGCGTGGCGATGCAGTTCCTGATCCCCGGGTGGACGTTCGATAACAAACGGCCTTGCCTGGTGCGCTGAGGCTCAAGGCCCCATCGCCGGCAAGCCGGCTCCCACAAGTCCGCCGCCGCTCCTAGAGCTGTGTTGTACCTGTAGAAGCCGGCTTGCCGGCGATGGCCGCACCATAGCTCTGCGGGCTGCGAGGAACCTGTAGGAGCCGGCTTGCCGGCGATTGGGCTGCACAGCAGCCCCCTTCACCCTGCCTCGAAAAACGCCCGCGCCATTGCCACAAACGCTCCCAACACCGGGTTCGGATTATCCCGGCAATACGCCAAAAAAATCTCCGCCTGCTGGTCCGTCCCCACCAGCGGCCTGAACACCACCTGCTCCAACCGCAACGCCTGTGCCGAAGCAGGCACCACCGCACACCCCAGCCCGACATTCACCAAACCCAGAATCGAATGCGTCTGTCCAAGTTGATGCAGGTAACGCGGCTGCACCTCGTGCCGGGCAAACAGATTAGCGAGGCGGTCATGGAAGTAACGCCCTTCGCTGGCGCTATACATCACGAATGGCTGCCCATCGAAGTCGCTCGGCCTGAGGCGCTCGCGCGCCGCCAGCGGATGCTGGGCGGGCAGGGCGGCGACAAAGGGCTCGCGATAGATCGGCAGGTATTCCACACGCGCGCTGGGCAGCACCTGGCGCACCAGGCCGACATCGATCAGGCCTGCCTCCAGGTCATGCACCTGGGTCGCGGAGATACGCTCGCTGAGCACCAATTCGATGTCGGGCACAGTCTGGCCCGCGTGCACCAGCAGGCGCGGGATCATGCTGTAGGCACCGACTGCGGTGAAGCCCAGCGTCAGCCGGCCGGCCTCGCCATGGGCAATGCGCCGCGCCGACTGGCTGGCCGACTCGGCGATTTGCAGAATGCGCCGCGCGTCTTCCAGAAAGTTCTGCCCGGCCAGGGTGAGCCGCGCCTGGCGGTTGTTGCGTTCAAGCAGCAGCACCCCGAGCGAGTGCTCCAGCAGCTGGATCTGCCGGCTCAGCGGTGGCTGTGTTATGTGCAGGCGGGTGGCGGCGCGGCCGAAGTGCAACTCCTCGGCGACGGCCACGAAACAACGCAACTGGTGCAGCTCCATGATTCAATTCCTGAATTATTCGATCCAGTATCTATATTAGACCTGTATCGAATGCCGGCCTAGGATCGACTCATGACCTTGAACTGCCGGATGCGAACGATGAACGAGCACACCGTCGAACTGTTGCTGACTCAACCCGTCCCCGATGCCATCGATGCGCAGTTGGTCAGCGCCTATCAAGTGCATCGCCTGTACCAGCATGACAACCCGCAACAGCTGCTCGAGCAGTGCGGCCCGCGCATTCGTGGGGTGGTCACCGGCGGCGCCAAGGGCATGTCCAATGCCTTGATGGATCAACTGCCCGCGCTGGAAATAATCGCCATCAGTGGCATCGGCACCGACGCTGTCGACCTGCAGCACGCGGCGAAACGCGGCATTCACGTGACCACCACCCCCGGTGTGCTCACCGACGATGTGGCCGATATGGCGATGGGCTTGATCCTCAGCACCTTGCGCCGCCTGGGCGAGGGCGAACGGCTGGTGCGTGATGGCTTGTGGGGCACGGTCAACCTGCCGCTGGCGCGCAAGGCCAGTGGCATCGCGCTGGGCATCGTCGGCCTGGGGCAGGTGGGGCAGGCCATTGCCCGCCGCGCGGCCGCCTTCGACATGCGCATTGCCTACAACGGGCGCCGTGAACAGCCAGGCTGCGGCTACCGCTTTGTCGCCGACCTGGTCGAGCTGGCGCGCTCGGTGGATGTACTGGTGGTGGCGGCGTCTGCCGATGGCGGCGAGGTGCTGGTGACCGCTGAAGTGCTCGATGCGCTGGGCCCGGAGGGTTACCTGATCAACGTGGCGCGCGGCAAGTTGGTGGATGAGCACGCGCTGGTGGAGGCGTTGCGCGAACAGCGGATTGCCGGTGCCGGGCTGGATGTGTTTGTCGATGAACCATATGTGCCGCCCGCTTTGCGTGACCTCAACAACGTGAGCCTGCAGCCGCACCGTGGCAGCGCCACGCTGCAGACCCGGCTGGAAATGGGCCGGATGGTGCTGGCCAACCTGGCGGCCTGTTTCCGCGGTGAGGTGCCACCGAACTGCGCGTAACGCCTGGCGCCGGCACAGGCACTGCGCTGTACCCCAGGGCGCTGCAACCACTGTGGGAGCCGGCTTGCCGGCGACAGGGCCAGTAGCGACACCCCAAGGCCACACCTTCTTTCCACAAGAACAATCGCTTCCACCGAGAAGCAAGAGGGTTCACATGAACAGCAAATCCGCCGTAGCCGCACCGCAGGCGGTGGCCGCGATCGGCCGCCATCGCTTCCTGGTGCTGGCGCTGATCTTCGTCATCACCGTAATCAACTACGCCGACCGCGCCACCCTGTCGATCACCGGCACCGAGGTACTCAACGACCTCGGCCTCGACCCGGTCATGCTCGGCATGATCTTCTCCGCGTTCGCCTGGGCCTACGCCCTCGGCCAGGTGCCCGGTGGCTGGCTGCTGGACCGCTTCGGTGCGCGGCGCGTGTATGGCATCAGCCTGATCCTCTGGTCATTGTTCACGCTGCTGCAAGGCACGGTCGGCTGGATGGGCCTGGCAGGTGTGTCGGCGGCGGTTGCGCTGTTCTCGATGCGCTTCATGCTCGGCCTGGTGGAGTCGCCCGCCTTCCCGGCCAACTCGCGCATCGTCAGCTGCTGGTTCCCCACCCGCGAGCGCGGCACCGCGTCGGCGATGTTCAACTCGGCGCAGTACATGGCGGTGGTCGTGTTCGCGCCGCTGATGGCATGGATGACCCACACCCTGAGCTGGGAGCAGGTGTTCATCTGGATGGGCGTGCTGGGGTTAGTGTTGAGCGTGGTGTGGTTCCGTCTTTACCACGAACCGCACAGTGCACCCGGGCTGAGCCGTGAAGAACTCGACTACATGCGCGAGGGTGGCGCACTGGTCGACCTGGAAAAAGAACGCAAGACCGCCAAGAGCAAGCCGACCCGCGCCGAACTCGCGCTGCTGTTCACCAGCCGCAACCTGTGGGCGGTGTACCTGGGCCAGTACTGCATCACCGCGCTCACCTACTTCTTCATCACCTGGTTCCCGATCTACCTGATCAAGGGCCGTGGCATGACCATCATGGAAGCCGGCTGGGTCGCGGCGCTGCCCGCCATCTGCGGCTTTACCGGTGGCATTCTCGGCGGCTTCGTCTCCGACTGGTTGATCCGCCGTGGCGTGCACCCGTCCAGGGCGCGCAAGACTCCCTTCGTGATCGGCATGGCGTTATCCACCACCCTGGTGCTGGCCAACTATGTCGACAGCAACGCAGCCGTGATCGCCATGATGACCCTGGCCTTCTTCGGCAAAGGCCTGGCGGCGGTGGGCTGGGCGGTGCTCTCGGACGTGGCGCCGAAGAAAATGGTCGGCCTGTGTGGGGGCGTGTTCAATGGCATCGGCAACATCGCCGGCATCATCACCCCGCTGGTGATCGGCTACGTAGTGGCCAGCACCGGCTCGTTCCACAACGCACTCTGGTTCGTGGCCGCCCATGGCGTGCTGGGGATCCTCGCTTACCTGTTGCTGGCCAGGCGCTTCGAGCGTACCGGGCAGGCGTAGGCAGACGCCTTGGCAACAGAGGCCCCGGGAGACCGGGGCTTTTTTGTGGGGGCTGGAAATCGCTTTTGACAGTGCCGGCCCTTTCGCGGGGCAAGCCCGCTTGTATGGTAGGACTTGAAGGGAGGAGGAGGGACATAGCTCGCTTCTGACTGTTCGCAGCAGTACAGACCGTGGGAGAAATCACCCCTCCTCCTTTCAACACCCAAGCGCCGATA